>JAEPQP010000021.1 GCA_017640485.1 Phycisphaerales bacterium
CCGATGGTCATCAGTCCCATGTCAATCTCATCGGACCAACTGTCCTGAGGAACCGGATCCAATCACTCCGCAGCGCCGCGCAAGCTCCAGTTTCGGGAGAAGAGAGCCCAGATCCTTCCTTCATTGGTGCTGACACATCAGTAAAAGATCAGCAGGTCGTCTCCAATCTCACGCGGCACATTTCAACAGCCACTCGTTCCATGCATCAAACCGAGTCGGTCATGCCGAGTTCGCCGTATCCGAGTTCATACCCGGGTGTCGATGCAGGCAATGTCCTCAAACGCGTGATCGAGTCCATCGAGCACACCACCAGTTCAACAGAGCAGATCAGCTCTCAACAAAGCAACACACCGATCGCGACAGGACAGACCTCGACCATTCTCCAAGGGCTCCAAAGCAGCGACGCATCCTCACTGGTGGATTCAATGCAAAGTGCACTGGATTCACTGGGTGAACTCGGGACTGGGGATAAGGGGTATTCGGGGGATCTGTTCACCGACGCGGACCGATACGCTCGGCTCGCCAGCGCCCTGTGCGTCCACGAGCAGTTCGATGTCATCCACGCGCACGATTGGCTCACCTATCCAGCGGGCGTCGCGGTCCGAGCATTGACCGGAAAGCCCCTCGTCTGCCACATCCACGCGACCGAGTTCGACCGCTCGGGCGCCAACATCAACCAGCCCGTCTACGACCTCGAGCGCATGGGCATGCACGCCGCGGATCGAGTCATCGCCGTCTCGCGATTGACCAAAGCGGTCGTCCACTCCAAATACGGCGTCCCAGACGAGAAAATCGATGTCATCTACAACGGCGTCGAGCAGCACGAGGCGCAGCCCGATCTGGGGACCGCGATCGAATCCGACGAAAAAATCGTCCTCTTCCTCGGCCGGATCACGATGCAGAAGGGGCCCGAGTACTTCGTCCAAGCCGCGAAACGCGTGCTGGAGGTCTATGACAAGGTCAAGTTCGTCGTCGCCGGATCCGGAGATATGGCGGTCCGCATGATCGAAGACGCCGCGGCTCAAGGCATCGGTCACAAAGTCCTCTTCACCGGATTCCTCCGAGGCAAAGATGTCGACAAGGTCTACGCGATGGCGGATTGCTATGTCATGCCGAGCGTTTCAGAACCCTTCGGGATCGCGCCGCTCGAAGCGATGCGCAACGACACGCCGGTGATCGTGTCCAAGCAATCAGGAGTCGCGGAAGTCCTTACCCACGCGTTGAAAGTCGATTTCTGGGATGTTGACGAGATGGCCAACAAGATCGTCGCGGTCCTCAAGTACCCGCCGCTGAGCAAAACCCTGACCGAGCACGGCCGATTCGAACTCCGCGGACTCACCTGGGACGGAGCGAGCGAGAAGTGCGTCAAGACCTACGCACGAGCGATCGCGGATCAACCATGATCTCGGATTTCAGCGAACACGAACTGCTCGCTCAGCGCGATGAACTGATCGAATCGATCCAAGGCGAATGGCCCATCGAGTCTGACCCAAAGCTAACCCATCGCTTCGCGCTGCGATCCGGCGCATTGGCTGCATTCGTTTTCTGGGTTCTCCTGGGATGCATCGCGGCAGTGACAATCATGCAGAATCCCAACCCACACAGCACACTCCGTCAGACGATTACAACAGCAATGATGGTGGTGACCGTAATCTCACTGGGCATCTCAGTGATAATCTATGGTGCAATTCGCTTGCAAGCCCTCTGGTACAAGAGATACTTCCCGATGGTGGTCTCGGGATCAGAACTTGTTTGGAACAAGCGAAAGGGCCATGTCCCCGAGCGACTTGGACTCCACGCACTCACGGCTGTTATTCGGTACGAAGGGGATGGAGTTGATGCAGGACGAGTGGTCTTCTTCCTCGCCAAACTGCTCGATCCGTACCGATCCAAAGCGCTCAGTCCGTGCATCTTTGTTGCGCAGGGATACCACAACACCCCTCGATTCTCACCCAGCATGATCCAGAATGGTCAGTTGCTTATTGAAACACTCGAAGACATCGCGGATTTGAATCAACAGTTGTTGGGTAACAAGTCCTAGCCCACATCCCGGCCTTGGAACAGGATCACCGCGAGTCCAAGGAAGACCAGGATCTGCATAAAGCTGTACGCCGCGACCAGCAGCACATGCGAGACCGGGACCGGCTGGTTCTTGTTGATCGCATCAATCAGCCAGTAGGACTGCATATTCGGGATAATCGACCACGCGACGAGCGGCGCGAGATTGGTCTTGGTCGTCGTCAAGAACACCGAATCCTTCGGGAGCGGGGGACGAGACAACGGGACAGAGGTCTCCCCGATCTGCATCACCAGCAGCGTCTGTCCGAGTGATCCCGGCGCGATCTCGACGATCATCAGTCCCGGAGCCTCGCGTGTGTTGTCCACGAGTTCCTCGTCCTCATCGAACGGCTTGAACTTCGGGGTCACCAGACCGACGCCGTTCGGGGACGACCCGTAGTAGAACGAATCCCCAGGCTTGAGCTGAACAGTGGGGGGACCGAGCAAATCGATCACCATCTGCGAACCCGGCTCACGCAGCATGATCCGGTCCCAGTCCGGATCCTCCACATCACCCATCGCGAACACCTCGCGGAGCGTCACAAAGCTGCGTGGGTCGTACCCGAGTTCGAAGAACTCCTGAACACTCAAACCGTTGCGAGCAGCCGCGAGTTCCCAGACCGCGTCGCGATGGAAGTCGTACGCATCCATATCCAGCGGCGAACGAGCCGCGGCGATCTCCGCGATGCGATCGTTGGAATACACATGACGACCAATGAAGTAGTTCGAGAGCAGCCCGAGCACGAACACAATCCCGCAGATCATGATCGTGAGCACCTGACCGACCCGCGTCGAGACCGCCGTCGCCAGCGCGGAGATGACGAGCAATGCCAGCCCGAGCGTGATGCACGACAGGATGATCTGAGGCGTGAAATCCGTCCCGATCGGCTGGAACTCCCACTCATCGGAGAGCAGCAGCATCCCAACATACGCAATCCACAGCAGCGGGAGCATCAGCAGTGAAGCGGTCTGACCGAACGACCATCCATAGAAGAAGTTGCCCAGTGACGCGACCAAAATCGACAGGATGAGCGCGGAGAACCCAAAGACCAGCACAACCGGATCAGGCTCATCCGCGGCCGTCGTCTGAACGCCGTGGCGCACAGCGAGCAGCAGCATCGCGACCATAATCCCGATCGCGACCGTCATCGCGCCTGCAATCCCGAGGTACTTCCCAAGAATGACGCTCGGACGGGAAATCGGTTTGGATACCACTGTCAGGATCGTCTTGTTCTCAATCTCACGCGAGATCGCGGCGGTCGCGATAAAGGACGCGAGAATGATCCCCAGCACAAACACTGTGGACATCGAGACATCATAAAGAAGCTTGTTATCCCCGGTCACCTCGCCGGGGACCGCTGCTCGACCCATCGTGAATCCGATGATCCAAGTGTTCATCACCTGCAGGAAAGCCGCGATCAGCATCATGATGATCATGATGGGCTGACGAAGGCTCTCGATAAACGAGTTTCGAGCGATGGGGAGTATGTGTCCAATCATGGGGTGGGGATGGTAGGGGGGGTGATCCGATCGTGTCGTGGATCCACTGATCCAACCATGAGTCTGCCTTGCATCCTTGTGTTAGGGGAATATCCTCATCGCGACTGATCTGCTCACGGCGCATCATCCGCGCCCGAGCACTCCGAATGCACACCCCTACGCGAAACCAACCAGAGCGGTTCAGGGTTCTTCACGCGGATTGTCAGAACCACCCGAACCCCTCCCCAAATTCGAGCGTAAGGTGCTCGGCAGGGGGCGTGGGACAGCCAGAGTGTTGCTGATCAAGCTGGGTCAGGAATCCGGAACCGAGTCCAGAAATGGATCTCTTGAATCCGGAAACCAACAATACAGCCCCTATGATCCGCCACTCGTGGCTCAAGAGCCGTGAAGGGTGACTCACGACATTCTGATGAAACTGAAACGGACCGTTTCAACTGTTTCTACATGAGGTTTCAAGAAGCCATGGTTCGAGGCGATTATCAAACATATCGAAGAGCGGCCCTCATCTGCGTCGTCGGGCTGGTCATCCAGTTCGTCATCGCGCTGCTGATGCTGATCTATTCAACCTACTCCGGTGACCACGCCGCACGCACCGCATCCATCCTGTTCGGTGCAGGCGTCATCGTCTGGGTCATGCTCCTCTTCGTCTTCGATCAACACCGCCGAGAGCGGATTGAAGCGATGGAGGCCGAGCAGTTCGCATCATCAGGTGGAGTCTCGGCAAGCGCCTTCTCCGGAGCCGAGGACGACCTCCGCGTCGCCGCCCGTCGCCTCGCGTTCATCCAGAAATGGATCATCCCCGCGAGCAGCCTGATCTTCTCGATCATCCTCCTGCTCTCTGGTTTCCTGCGACTGCGAAGCTGGAACGAATACTCAGCACCCGAGACCTTTACCTACAACACCCTCTATCTGGGAGCGACGCTCGCCATCGGTCTTGCGATCGGTGTTGTTGGCTTCATTTTCGCCCGCTTCGTCTCAGGAATGGGGAAAGAACCCATCTGGGCAAACCTGCGTGCAGGTGCGGCTCAATCAGTCGCGATCTCATTGGTCGGCGTCCTGCTCGCGATCTCCGCGTTCCTCGAATTGTCACTCGGACAGATGGGACTCAAATCGCTCACCCCGATCATCGTCCCGATCGGGATGATGGTGCTCGGCGTTGAAGTGATCCTCAATCTGATCCTCGATGTCTACCGCCCACGCAAGCCGGGTGAGGACCCACGCCCCGCATTTGATTCCAGACTCCTCGGACTTCTGGCGGCTCCGGACCGCATCGCCGCCAATATCGGTGAAGCTGTCAACTACCAGTTCGGGGTCGATGTCACAGGGACCTGGTTCTACCAACTGATCTCCAAACTCGTCCTCTGGCTCATCGCAATGGGCGTCGTGATCGCGTGGCTGATGACCATGCTCGTCGTTGTTGAGCCGCACGAACGCGGATTGATCCTCACCAACGGGCGTGTCAGCAGCCCGATCTACAGCTTCGGAGATCGAGGAGAGAGCGACATCGGACCGGGTCTGCATGTCAAACTCCCATGGCCATTCGCGGCTTATGAAACCCCAGTCTCCTACTCGCGCACGGGTCGTGAACAACAAGAAGTCCGCACCACCACAGGTGTCCGGATTCTCCAACTCGCGACCAACGCACCCGACAGCGACAAAGACACCCCAATCATCTGGACCAAAACCCACTCCTCACGCGAGAAACTCAACATCGTCCTCCCCATCCAGAGTGATGACACAGTGGACACTACGGGTGAGTTCGACTCCTCGAAGGATCTCTCGCTAATCGCTGTAGAAGTCCCGGTCCACTTTGTTGTTCGCGATGTGAAGCTGTTCGATCAGTTCGCGGGTCCAGGACAGCGCGAAGATCTGCTCCAGATGATCGGTCGGCGCGTCGTCTCACAGTTCCTCGGCGAGTGGTCCGTCGATCAGATTCTTCGTCACAACCAAACCAACATGGTCGAGCAGCTCCGTGCTCGTCTCGAAGCCGCGTACGCGCCCCTCAACGATGGGCAAGGACCCGGCATCGAGATCCTCTATGTAGGACTCCAGGGGGCGCACCCGCCTCAAAAGGTTGCTCCATCCTTTGAACGCGTGATCGCGGCTCGTCAGAATCGTGAATCCATGATCGAGGACGCGAGCCGGATCGAGATCGCGACACTGACCGAGATCGCGGGATCCGTCGAACTCGCCGAGCAGATTGTTGCGCAGCTCAACGAACTCGAGGATCAGCGCCGTGCAGGGGCTGACCAGTCGGTGCTCACCAGCATCGAGCTCGAAGTCCAAAGGCTCCTCGAAACCGCCGGCGGAGAAGCCGGGGAGAAGCTGCTCAGCGCCGGAGCCCAACGCTGGACCCGGCACATGACCGAGCGCGGACGAGCCGTCCTGCTCGAGGGTCAGGAGCAGGCGTACAACGCGTCACCGAGCTTGTACAAGTCACAGAACTACTTTGATGCGTTGCTTGATGCGATCAAGAGCGCCCGTGTCTACCTCACGCCGGGAGATCTGGAGAACCTCAGAGTCCGCATGGACCTGATGGATCAAGAAGCCGGCGCGGATGTGTTCGATCCGGAAATCGGCGCGGACATGAACCAGTAAACGACCCAGCGGGCTATACGAGCCCGATTTGATGATCCCCAACGATGGGGACTTGGAGATTCACAGTGCGATTCATCTCAATCACAGTACTCGTCGTGTTCGTCCTCGCGATCATTGCATTCAGCGCGACCTTCACCGTCCGGTTCACCGAATCAGCGGTCAAGACCCGTTTCGGGAAAGCGGGCGACAACTCCGTGATCACCGAGCCCGGGTTCAAGCTCAAGTGGCCATACCCCATCGAGTCGGTCACCAAGTACGACACCCGCACACGCATCGTCCAAGCACGCTCAGAGACGCAGCAAACCGCCGACGACTTCCAGGTCATCGTCGAAGCGTTCCTGACCTACAAGGTTGTTGATCCGCTCAAGTTCTTCCGGAGCTTCTCCAACGCGGGTGATCGTCCGATCGATCACTACATCAAAGCCGAGAACTCTGTACTCCAGGACCTTCTTCGTTCATCGCTCGGCGAAACCTCGAAGTTCAAGATCTCGGATCTCTACACCCCCGATGCAACACCATCCGCACTCCCGGATCTTGAATCACGCGTCCTCGACCTGATCGTCGAAGGCGGACAGGGCGGAAGCCCGCTCGAAGAGTACGGCATCGCGGTCACCTTCGTCGGGATCGACCGCATCGTCCTCCCCCAAGACTCCACCGATGCCGTCATCACCCGGATGGGTGCCAACCGCGACCGCCTCGCAGAACGGTACGAATCGGAAGGACGATCCCAAGCACGCGCGATCGAAGCGAAAGCAAACTCGGACGCGGACAAAATCAGAGCATTCGCTCAGCGCCGCGCCGACGAGATCCTCGCCAAGGGTGAAGCCGAAGCAGCGCCATACCTCGCTCAGCAGAATGTCAATCCCGATCTTGCGGTCTTCATCCAGAACATCCGCTTGATGCGTGAATCCATGGCCAAGAAGTTCACGCTCGTCTTCTCGACCTCCGACTACGGCATGCAACTCTTCGACCCCAACATCCTGAAAAACACAGATGGCGAACTCCCTGTCCCATCAAACAACCAATCGGATTCGGAGAACTGATCCATGTCCGAACCCAACACACCAGACAATGATCAAAACCTCGATGACCTGATCTCGGGTCAGGACTCGTCTAGCGATCCGAGTCCAGAGACAGCCCAGCGTTCTGCATCGGTGCGACTGCGTGGAGTTGAAGCCAGCGCCGTCGCCGCGGATCAGGCGCGGATGGATACCGCTAACCAGTCGCTCGCTGAAGCACTCAAGATCACCTACAACCTGCTCCGGGTCGCGATGGTGGTGCTTGTGATACTCTTTGCAGTCTCCGGCGTCCAATCCATCAAAGAGGGTGAACGCGGGATCAAAATCCGGTTCGGGAAGCAGGTCCAAACCAACATCGAGCCTGGTTTCGCATGGTCCATGCCGTACCCGATCGGTGAGATCGTCCGCGTCGAAGAGGGCACCGTCGAGATGGCGGTCTCGAAAGAATTCATGCCCAACATCCCGGGAGATCAGAGCGACGACGCCGCACTCTCGATCGCCATCGATCGATTCAACGATTCCGGGAAGCTCAATCCAGAAACCGACGGCTCAAACATCACCTCGGATTTCAACATCGCGCACACCCAGTGGAGCGTCAACTACCGTCGCACCGATCACGCGATGTACATCTCGAACATCATCCCAGAGCAAGAACGCGAGATCATGAAAGCGATCGTCCAGCGTGCCGTGGTCCAGGTCATCGGGACCATCACGATCGACGATCTGCTCAAGAACTCTTCCGAAACCATCTCAGGCCGAGTCCGCAGCCTTGCGCAAGCATCGCTCGACGACATGGATTCAGGAATCACCATCGACCGGGTCGTGCTCGCACGCAAAAACGCGGCACTCTCGCTGCGTGAGCAGTTCAACTCTGTTCAGACCGCTGCGCAAGCCGCGGGGAAGGCACGCGAGGACGCGCTGCTGCTCCGTGACCAGATGCTCAACGAAGTCGCAGGGCGCGGTAGCGATGTGCTCATCGACGAGATCAACGAATACGAACGACTCATCGAGCTCGGAGAATCCGAAGCAGCCGAGACCCAGCTCGCACGCATCGATGCAATCCTCGAGGGGCGTCCGGTTGAAATCAACGGCGAGATGGTCGAAGGGCTCGTCTCCGGCGAAGTCTCCGAGATCCTGACCTCCGCGTCGACCTACGCATCCAACCGGGTCAGTGAAGCGATCGCACAGCTCGAGAACTTCAAAGCGAAGCAGGCGCAGTACGAAGCCAACCCCAAGCTCATGGTCGCTCGCGATTGGTCGAGCGCGATGGGTGAGTTCCTCGATCAGGACTTTGTCTCGACTTTCGTGCTTCCCAAGGGAGTCTCGCTGGAGATGCTGATCAACAACGACCCGGACATCGCGCGTGAGCTTGATCGCATGCGGAAGCGCCGCGAAGCCGAGGAATCGCTCGAACTCCGCCGCGAGGACATGAGACGCTCGTGGTTCCAGACCGATCGTGGACTCAAAGAACCAGAGGAACCGTAAGCATGGCCGTAGAGACCACCGCACCAAGCTCCACCCAGGACACCCAAGCAGCGACCGATACGCGTCGTCCGGTTGTCGCGTGCCAGCAGCTCACAAAAACCTTCAAAGACTTCTGGATGCGCGACCAAGCCAAAGCGGTCGACAAGCTCGACCTCGTGGTCCGCGAGAAAGAGATCTTCGGCCTGCTGGGTCCCAATGGGTCAGGGAAGTCCACGACCATCAAACTGATCTTGGGTTTGCTCAAGCCAACCAGCGGTCGTGTCATGGTCTTCGATAAGCCGACCACCCATGTCGCGACCAAATCACGCATCGGGTATCTCCCAGAAGAAAGCTACCTCTACCCGTTCCTCAACGCACGCGAAACGCTCGACTACTACGGCAAGCTCTTCCGCCTCGATTCCAAAACCCGAAAGCTCCGCATCGACGAACTCCTCGAAATGGTCGGGCTCGAGCACGCGCAGTTCAGACCTGTGCGTGAATACTCCAAAGGGATGCAGCGACGGATCGGGATTGCGCAAGCACTCATCAACGACCCGGACCTCCTGATCCTCGACGAACCGACAACCGGTCTGGACCCGATCGGGACTCGGCAGGTCAAAGACCTGATTCTCGAACTCGGGCGCCGTGGCAAATCAATCATCCTCTCAAGCCACCTTCTGACGGATGTTGAGGATGTGGTCGACCGCATGGTCATCCTCTACGGCGGAAAGATCCGTGGAGAGGGCACATGCGAAGAACTCCTGTCCTCCAAAGAACGCACCACCATCGAGTCCGACGAACTCGATGACGAGACCATCGCTGAGATCGATGAAATCATCCGCAGACGCTCGTCCGGGAACAAGTCGATCCTGTCGGTCAGTTCCCCGCGCCAACGCCTTGAAGAACTCTTCCTCGGCATCGTTGAGCGTGCACAAACCGAACGCACCTCGACCTCCGGCGCCACCCAAGGCGGCGAAACCGCATCCTTCCTGCGATCGGAAGAAGCCGCGATCGGAGGAGCAGCACTCATCGACAGCCTGCTCGATGCAGGTGGTCCTGCAAATGACTCGACATCAGAATCCGGATCCGCATCCGACCCGACTGATCCTTCTACACCGACCCCAGCAGAGCCCGTTTCATCCGCTCCAGAGAAGACCGAAGATCAGGATGTGATCAGTTCGCTCCTGACGAGTGATGATCCCGAACCGATTGAGGATTCCAATCCAACAAGCGGTACCGATTCGAATACATCGGACAATTCCCAACCCGCTGAGGAAGATGTGGATACCGGCATCATCGATTCGCTTCTGGGAGGTGATCCAACCGACGAGAACGGAACCGAACCTGAGAACCCGACTGACCGCGAGAACAACCGGTGAATATCAGCAACGCATTCCTCAGACTCGATCGGATCCAGAACGCGCGAAACTTCAAGATCGCCGCGACCGCTCTTGTGCTGATCGGACTGCTGACCTATATCGGGTTCTCGATCGTTGGATCAACCACCGGATCAGCTGAAGTTCAGATCCAACAGCTGGTCCCCGAGATGCTCGAGGATGCAAACGGGAACCTCATCCCCAACCCCATCGCTCAACGCAACAACCAACTCCGCGAGATCCTCGATGTCTCTCAGTCTCCTGTCAACAGCATCATCAGCGTCTCGTTGATCACACTCTTCATCCTCGCGGTCATCTGGATTGGGCTCGGGCTGACCTATGTGGGAACCATCATCTGCGTCATGCTCATCGGTTTCCCGTTGTATCACTTCGGAACCGGATTGGTCTCCGCAACCGGATTCGTGATCATCGGGGTAACCGCGCTCACGCTCAGCTTCAGCGTGCTGCTGCGCGGACTCCGACTTCTTCTGAGCACTTCCTACCCCGTCACGACGATCGCCCGCAATGTGCTCGCTGAAGCGATCCGGATGAAGATCTCACTGGTGTTCATCCTGCTCCTCGCGTTCATGCTGTCGGTGATGCCGATGATGCTCGATTCGGATCAGCCACTCCGCTACAGAGTCCAGAGTTTCCTGCAATGGTCTACAGGAGCTTCGTTCTGGCTGATCGCATTGCTGGTTGTATTCTTCAGTGCCGCGACTGTGTCCTACGAGCAGCGCGAGAAAGTCATCTGGCAGACCATGACCAAACCCGTCGCGGCTTGGCAATACCTGCTCGGCAAATGGCTCGGTGTTGTCCTCCTCGCAGGTACACTCTTAACCGTCTCAGGACTGGGGATCTTCCGGTTCACAGACTATCTCCGTCAACAGCAAGCACTCGGCGAAGTCGCTCCATACCAAGCGAGCGAGGGGCGCGTGATGAGCGAGGATCGCATGATTCTCGAAACACAGGTCCTGACCGCACGCAAATCCGCGATCCCGTTCCTCCCGTTCAATATGTTCGAAGAGTCATTCGATCGAGCACTCGAAGCGGAGATCCAGAAAGAGCGACTGCTCCAGACGAACTTCGAGCCCACCCAAGGCCAACGCGACGCGATGCGGAGAAAGATCTTCGAAGACGCCGTCTCGGACTACCGCTCGATCGACCCGCGTGCAGAGGGGTATGTCACATTCTCCTTCCGAGGCCTGCAGGAAGCGCGGGACAGCGGTCGACCCATGACCCTCCGCTACAAGATCAACGCCGAGGGCAACCGACCAGATGTCTTCTACGCCGTGACCTTTGTCTTTGAAGGGGGGGTCATCGTCCCCAGAAAGCAGACCGGTCTCGGATTCTCCCACACCTTCTCCATTGACCCCGCACTGATCAATAACCAGGGCGAACTCAATGTCCAGATCTACAACGGAGAACTCGGAGAGAGCAGCCAAGGATTTGCGCTCAGACCCAATCCAGGGACCATGACCATCCCCCCGGATGGTCTCGAGATCTCCTACCAAGTCGGCACATTCCAAGGCAACTTTGCTCGCATCATGATGGTCCTCTGGGTCAAACTCGCGATGCTCGCGATGGTCGCCGTATGGGCCTCCTGTTTCGCATCATTCCCAGTCGCGTGCCTGATGTCGATCACCGTCTTCCTGATCGGAGAATCAGCAGGATTCGTGCAGTCCGCACTCCCGTCCTGGGCCATGGACACCGAATCCGTTGTCGGATTTATCCGAACAGGGATTTTCCACTTCGCCAATGCGGTCTCGAGGTTCTTCAGCATCTACAACGACCTCCAGCCTACCCAGCGCATCGCCGAGGGACGCGTGCTGAGTTGGTCCACCGTCTCATCAGGCGTGCTCGCGCTCGGGATCGCCACAACACTGTTCTATCTCGCGAGTGTGTACATCTTCCGCCGTCGTCAACTCGCGATCTACTCGGGTCAATAGGAGCACCACCATGGGACACAACACCAGAGTTCGATTGGTTGCACTCCTGGTCATGCTCGTCGGCATGCTTGGATCGGGTGTCCTGACCACCGCGATCGCGGCTTCGCAAGGACGACACGAACTTGTCTACACCGACCGCGCCGAAGACGGCGACCCGCCTCAGGTCGCACTCGGCATCGCGATGGGTGCCTTCCGAGGCATCTTCGTCAATGTCCTCTGGCTCGAAGCCACCGCCGCGAAAGAGGAAGGACGATTCTACGAATCCATCGAGCTCGCATCGATGATCACCAAACTCCAGCCACGCCTCCCGCAGGTCTGGACCTTCCACGCGTGGAATATGGCGTACAACATCTCAGTGACCACCCACACTCCCGATGAACGCTGGCAGTGGGTCATGGCCGGGCTCGATCTCCTCCGCAAAGAAGGACTCCGCGCCAACCCCAATGACATGCACATGCACAAGGAACTCGGGTGGATGTTCCTGCACAAAGTCGGCGGATACACCGACGATGCTAACCAGCACTACAAGCGTCAGTTCGCGTATCAATGGCACAATATCCTCGGCCCGGCACCAACAATCAACCCAGAAGAACGCGAACGCCGACAGGTCGTCGATCTCTACGCGAAGTGGATCCAAGACATCGTTGATGCCCCCGATTCACGCTCTGGTCTCCGTGAGAAAAACCCAACCGCCGACGAAATCGCGCAAACCTTCGAGAACCTCTTCAACACCACTTCAAGACTGGGATCAGATACCGCCGTCGACGAAGACTTCCTGAGACGCTACCAACTCGATGTCGAGATTGTCCAGTCCGGGAAAATCTGGACCATCGAAGAGAAAGCAGGTCCCAAGACGAAGCTCATGCACCAACTGCGTCAGCAGTACACCGATGAGCAAGCATGGGCCGACCTCGCCAACTTCCTCCGCAAGCATGTGCTCATCGAAGAGTACAACATGGAACCAGTCCGCATGGTCCAGCAGGTCTACAAGTTCGGACCGGTCGACTGGCGCGTCCCCGCGGCCCATGCACTGTACTGGTCCTCGAGAGGCACCGATGTCGGACGCATGGAAGTCACCACCAGAAACCGCTCGTCGCTCGACTTCCTCAACACCTACCGCGTGGTCATGCAGTCCGTTCAGGACCTCTGGCGCCATGGGGACATGTACTTCAACTACCTCGATGTCCACGAAGGACGAGCCGCGTACTACCAGGGTGTCCCCAATGTGTACTTCGTCCCGACCTACGGCGCGCTCTTTGAAGAGGTTGTCAACGCGTCGGGGATTTATGAAGCGGATCACAAGCCATACCGTCAGTACGCGGTGGGGTACGAAAACTTCCTCCGCGATGCCGTGCGATTCTTCTACCGCAGAGGCGACGAACGCAACGCAAACTTCTGGTTCGACAAACTCCGCAACTTCGAAGGCCAGAATGTCAACGACCCCGACCGTGTATACGAGATGTCACTCACGCTCAAGGAGTTCGCAGATCGTCAGCTCTACGACTCGATGGGATCCCCCTCAGTCGCGACCTCCGAGGTCTACGCATCCCTCCAGAGCGCGTTCTACAACGGGCTGATGATCGGCGACATGGATGTCTTCCGAGGCCAATGGGATTACGCACGCAAAGCCCACGCGTACTACTTCCAGCAGCAGTTCAACGAGGTCGTCGCGTCCACCAACACCGCGCGTATGGAGTTCATGGACCGAGACTTCACCTTCCTCGCAGGCCAGTTCTTCGCCAATGTGATCATGGCGATCCACCCAGAACAAGCCGAGCTCCTCTACGGATACGCATCCGATGATCTTCGTCGTTATGCGTACGACTCGCTCGCGACCCAGTTCAAGCCAACAGTTGATCGACTCGAAGAAGAAGGAAAATCCGAACCGTTCGAGGTCCTGTTCCCTGAACCTGAGGGCATGCCCCAGTTCCGTGCGTTCTACCAATCGAAGATCAACCAACGCTCACAACGCGGCGTGGACGGCGCTCAGAGAAACTAAGCACCCACGAGTTCAGACTTCGAAGTGCTCACCGGATTTCCTGCGTCACGATTTCATTTCGACAGGGAATTGCCTACGAAATCAGCAGATCCAACGCTTCTGAATACCGCTTGAGGGTGCCTTGGACAACCTCATCGGGGAGCTCAGGACCCGGAGGGGTCTTGTCCCACTGTCTACTCTGGACCAACCGCTCAAGATACTCACGCACAAACTGCTTATCGAAGCTCTGCTGCGCTCTCCCAGGCTCATAGAGATCCGCGGGCCAGAACCTCGATGAATCAGGAGTCAGAGCCTCATCGATCAAGATCGGGTCCTGACCGATGATGTGGCCCTCAGCGTTGATGGGGATACCAAACTCAAACTTGGTATCCGCAAGAATGATTCCCCGAGCCGCGGCGTGTCTCGATGCTCTCGAGTAGATCTCGATCGAGAGTTCTTTCAACCGTGCCATCAACGAAGACCCACCGAGTTCCTCGACCGCAGCGCTCGCTTCCTCGAATCCGATGTTCTCGTCATGCCCCTCGTCCGCTTTCGTCGCAGGCGTGAAGATCGGCTCTGGGAGCTGATCGCACTGCTGGAGCCCGTCGGGAAGCGCTACGCCGCAGACCGAGCCGGTCGCTCTGTAGTCTTTGAGTCCCGAGCCCTCGAGATACCCACGCACGACGCACTCAACAGGGATCACCTTGCACATCCGTCCGATGGTTGTCCGCCCGACTAAGTTCCCACGCTGCGTGGACTTGGTCAATGCCGAATCAGGGATCAGCGTGTCATCCGTCGAGATCAGGTGCGTCTTGCAGATCCCTTCCTGCTCGATCCATTCGAGCCAGAAGGTCGCGATCGAGGTCAGCAGCCGTCCCTTCCCCGGAATCGCTGTCGGGAGCACCACATCAAACGCACTGATCCGGTCGCTCGCGATCATCACCATCGCCGGCGACCCATCGTGACCAGCCAACCGCTCGCTCAGGAGATTCCCCGGCATCGTGTAGACATCTCGCACCTTCCCCCGGCGTGACCCTTCGAGCTTCAGATCGGTCTCGAAAGTGGTTAGCCCCGAATCCGATGAAGTTCTCGAT
This sequence comes from Phycisphaerales bacterium, assembly GCA_017640485.1. Classification (GTDB taxonomy): domain Bacteria; phylum Planctomycetota; class Phycisphaerae; order Phycisphaerales; family UBA1924; genus UBA1924. Next base: position 15,037 of record JAEPQP010000021.1, read on the forward strand.
GAAGATTTGGCGTTCATCCCGACAGCGTAGCAATGCTTTGCAACCCCAGCAATCCGCCGGGAGCAAGAACACCACAAGTGGTGCGAATCCCGTCCCGATCACTCGCCCTGAGCCTCCAGACCCCATATTCTTCTCAACCGAGCCGCCGATCGGCTCAGGGTGTCCATGCGTCCCACAACCCTGGAGTCTTCAGGTCCACATGCTTCGGTTCGTCTCACCAGATCCCACCCCAACCACGATCGGGGTCCTCCCCGGCGCCTATCTCGTCGGCAAGGACAATGTCGCCATCGCTGGCGAAGTCACCGTCCGCGACGGCATCGTGATCTGCGAGAAGGGAACCACCGAAGCCGCCGCGCTCGCTGTCCAGATCACACTGGGACAAGAACGACTCAATCAACTCGGGACAGACACCACCATCGAAGGGGTGACCCTCAAGCCGCTGGGAACCTGGACTCTCCAGACCTGCTTGCTCCCCGAACGAGAAAAGCCCTACCTCCTGGTCATGGAACTCGCTCGTCACCGAATCATGTCATTCCTGACCAAGCTCGAGGACTGGCAAGCGATCGAGTCCACTGAAGATACGCTCCCGATGCGCCTCTTCGAAGCCGCGCGGACAACATTTGTACAGGCGCTGGTCCATGCGCATGAATCGATCCTCCCCGATTCACAGGCCGCCAATCTCGCGCTTCGTGCGCTCTGGATCGCGCTGGAAGCATCCGAACGCCTGGCGCTCCAGCAAGCCGAGCGAGATTTCCCGATCCGCGCCGACGGCTCCCTCTACGAACAGATCGAGCAAGAACCAACCGATCCCGAGAAACGCAAGCCGATCCTCCATCCAGGACGCGGCGGGGTCATCCTCCCGCTCAAACCAGCGGTCGGAACGCTCGTTTCCCCGCATGTCTTCGCACCGATGACCCAAGAAGCGATCACCAACGCATGCGATTTCATCAATGTCCCGATGCGTTGGATCGAGATGGAACCCGCCGAAGGGGAGTATGACTACACCAAGACTGACCGCTGGATCGAATGGGCGATCCGTCAAGCCAAAGTCCCGGTCGTCGCCGGACCGCTTGTGGATTTCCGCTCAACAAGCGTCCCGGATTGGCTCTACATCTGGGAGAACGACTACGAGACCCTCCGAGAACTCGTCTACGAGCACATCAAAACACTCGTGACCCGCTACCGCCGAACAATCACCCGCTGGACCGTCTGCTCAGGTCTCCACTGCGGCGAGCAGTTCAAACTTTCCTTCGAGCAGATGATGGATCTCACCCGCATCTGTGTGCTCGTGACCCGCAAGCTCCACCCCCGCGCCAAGATCCAGGTCGAGATCACTCAGCCATGGGGTGAATACCACACCCACGACCGGACCTCGCTCCCGCCGTTGCTCTACGCAGAGATGCTTTCGCAAGCGGGGATCCATATCGATGCGTTCTCGCTCCGGATGCAGATGGGATCCTACCGCCCCGGACTCCAGACCAGAGACCTGCTCGCGTTCAGTGCGATGCTGGATCAATACGCGATGCTCGATCGCCCGATCACCATCTCCTCGCTCGGCGTCCCGACCACTGAGATCACCCCACGAAACGATCTCCCAGACCAGCCCGAGACGGGCACATGGCGCCAGCCCTGGAATGAAGACTCCCAAGCAGACTGGCTGTCTGCGTACGGTGCGGTCGCACTCTCCAAACCCTACATCGAGAGCATCTGCTGGCACGAACTCGCCGATACCAGCGGCTCATCAGACATGCGCTCCGGCGGACTCATGGACATCAAAGGCAACCCGCGCCCATCACTCGATCGACTCTCCGATCTTCGCATCGCGATCGCAGAATCCAAGCTCCCCGAGTCTTGGTCCGCAGACACCATACTGAGCACGAAACCCGATCCGGTCTAACCATCCCTCAGAGAGTGCCATGGCACAGCACCCGAACCCATCCAATCACACCGACTGGTCACGAACCCCAGCCGGGTACTTCGCCGCAGCCGTGCTGGGGATCGCATCCCTTTCAGGACTGATCTGGTCAGTCAGCAACACGAAACAATCGGTCCAAACAGTACCGATTCAGACCAACTCAGCAGCGCTCGAATCCATCAAGAGCGCGCCCGCGCGACTCCTGATCGATCTCAATACCGCTGGCACCAACGAACTCCAACTCCTTCCATCTATTGGCCCAAACCTCGCGTCGCGCATCATCGAAGACCGCGATGAGAACGGGCCGTATGAATCCATCGAAGACCTCGATCGAGTCCGAGGCATCGGACCCAAAACCATCGCAAAGCTCGATGATTGGGTCACCCTTTCAACCCCCTGACACACCAAAGCGGATATGCTTGCTCAACCAAGTCCACCGCCGTCGGTTCTGATCAGAGCCGCCGAGGACACGCATGCGCTCAGAGAACTCCCGGAACATGATGTGAACCTACTCGACCCAATCCAACGCGACCCAGCATTCCGGACGCTCGCAAAGGCGCTGGATTCCGGACAACGATCCATCGCGACCGGTTCCAGCGGCAGCTCGGTCGCTCTCCTCGCGCTGGCGCTCCACCAACGAACCAATCGACCCGTGCTGATTGTCTGCGCCCACCTCGACGAAGCCGAGGACCTCAACGCGGAGGTCGCTTCACTCGACGATTCCGAGCCCACACTGTTCCCCGCACTCGAACTCTCCCCAGGCGAAACCAGCGTCTCTGCGGATCTCTTCACCCAGCGGCTGATGATCGCGCGTGACATCGAAACCGGGAACGCGAACGGGGTCATCATCGCGCCGATCGCCGCACTCATGCAACCGATCCCCGCGCCGGATCGAGGGCGATCACTCATCCGTGAACTCGCGCAAGGCGACACCATCGATCCACAGGAGCTCATCGATTGGCTTGCAAACCACGGCTACGAACGCGCCGATGTCATCGAATCCGCAGGACAGTTCGCCCTCCGAGGCGGGATCCTGGACATCTACCCCGCGAGCAGCGGGGGACTCGGAAGCATCAGTGTCCCCGTCCGGCTTGATTTCTTCGGCGATGAACTCGAATCCATCTCCGAAATCGATCTGGACACGATGGGTTCAGACCGCAAAGTCGAAGCCGCCAAAATCGCCGCGACCGGAGAGCGGTACCTCGAAGAATCTTCCGACGATCAATCCTTTCTTGAGTCCATCACAACCGACGCGCTCGTGCTGATCGCAGAGACATTCGAGGTCATCGAGCAGGGTCGGGGCTACTTCGAGCGTGTCCACGATGGACGCACCATCTTTGGTCCACCCGCCGTGCTGAAGATCTTGGAAACCCGATTCCACGCGCTCGCCGAGGTCAACCAGTTCTCCGCTGGGAAATCCGGCGCTGATACACTCGTCGCGCTCCCGATCGAGCCCGTCCCACCCTTCGATCGCGACAGCGGGACCGCGATCAAGGAACTCGGGGAACTCGCCGAAGAGATCGGGCGAGTCATCCTCACTTGCAACTCTGAGGGCGAGTTCGCTCGTCTGGGAGAGCTCATCTCGATCCACGCACCCAATGCGCCGATCGAGCGTGAGATCGTGGACATCCGCCGTGGTTTCATCTGGCGCACCGAAGACCCCGACGACGAATCCCCCAACGGCTACGCAGTAGTCCCATCCGGGGAGCTCCTCCACCGATCCAGTGTCCGAAGGCGCGTCTCCAAGATCCGTGCCGGACGCGCGATGGATACCTTCCTCGATATCCAAGAGGGCGATTATGTCGTCCACGCTGACCACGGCATCGCCCGTTTCGTCGGACTCCGGATCCTCGATGCCTCGGGGACAACCAAAGATAAAACACTCCGCCACCCAACCGCAAAGAAACGCAAAGAAGACCAAGAAGAGTACCTGACCCTTGAGTTCAAGGGGAAAAGCCGTCTCCATGTCCCCTGCGCTCAGATCGATCTTGTCCAGAAGTATGTCGGCGGTTTCTCCGGAAAGCCCCCGCTCAGCTCCATCGGCGGCAAGAAATGGAAAGCACAGAAAGACCGCGTCGCCGAGAGCGTGAAAGACCTCGCGAGCGAGATGCTCCGCGTCCGCGCAGCACGCGAGCACCTGACCGGATTCCAATACCCCGCCGATACCCCGATGTTCAAGGAGTTCGAAGCCGAGTTCCCGTACGACGAAACTGAAGACCAACTCGCGGCACTCCTCGAGATCCAGAAAGACATGTCCTCGCAGCGCCCGATGGACCGACTCATCTGCGGCGATGTCGGATTCGGGAAGACCGAGCTCGCGATCCGAGCCGCGTTCAGAGTCGCCGAGAGCGGACGACAGGTCGCGGTCCTCGTCCCGACCACCGTCCTCGCCGAGCAGCACGAACGCACCTTCAAACAACGCTTCGCCGATTACCCGTTCCGTGTCGAGTCACTCTCCCGATTCAAAGGCACCAAAGAAATCAAACGCACGCTCGAGGACCTCAAGCTCGGACGCGTCGATGTCGTCGTCGGCACGCACCGAATCCTCTCCAAAGATGTCCAGTTCCATGACCTTGGACTCGTCATCATCGACGAAGAACAACGCTTTGGAGTCGAGCACAAAGAGCGTCTGCTTCAGCTCCGCATGACCGTCGATGTCATGACCCTCAGCGCGACCCCGATCCCCAGAACCCTGCACATGTCCATGCTCGGGCTCCGCGATATTTCATCATTGACCACGCCACCCGTTGATCGTCGAGCGATCGTCACCGAGGTCATCCCCTACAACAGGCACCGAGTCCAGCGAGCGATCGAGCGTGAACTGGCGCGCGAGGGACAGGTGTTCTTTGTCCACAACCGGGTCTCGAACATCAAGAGCGTCGCCGACGATGTCCGAGCACTCGTCCCCAACGCCCGCGTGATCTATGGGCACGGCCAAATGGAAGCAAAAGAACTCGAAGAGGTCATGCTCAAGTTCATGCGAAGACAAGCGGACATCCTCGTTTCAACAACCATCATCGAATCGGGGATCGATATCCCGACCGCCAACACCATGATCATCAGTGATGCGGATCGTTTCGGGCTCTCTGAGCTCCACCAGCTCCGAGGTCGAGTCGGCCGTTCGCACCATCGTGCATACTGCTACTTGCTTCTCCCCGACGACCGCACCGTGAAAGAGGTCGCTCAGAAACGCCTCAAAGCAATCGAAGAGTACTCGATGCTCGGCGCGGGGTTCAAAATCGCGATGCGGGATCTGGAGATCCGAGGCGCGGGAAACCTGCTGGGCGCGGAGCAATCGGGTCACATCGCATCGGTTGGATACGAAATGTACTGCCAGCTCCTCGACCAGACCGTCGAGAAACTCACCGATTCATCCATCCAAGACCAGGTCACCCACACGAGTGTGGACATCGGACTGATCGGATACATCCCCAAGAACTACATCCCATCGGATGCCCGACGGATCGAGGTATACCGGAGACTCGCGAGCGCATCGACTCAATCCGAGATCGATCAGGTCGTCGAGGACCTGACGAGCGCCTACACGGCACCTCCCGAACTGGTCCGCAGACTCATCACGCGTTCCAGAGTCCGAGCCGCGTATCAACAACTCCGAGTCCGCTCATTGAGCAAACGAGGAGAGGACATCGTCTTCCTCTCGGCGGATCCCGAGACGCTCGCAAGCACACTCGAATCTTCCCCGACCAACACACGCATCATAAACGCGGATCTCGCGCAGACCAACGCCAAAACCGCCGGAGGCCTTGCGTACGCTGAGGTCTATGTCCGTCCGAATGAGACACTCCGATCACCGATGGCGCTCGCCAAAGCGTTGATCAACTGGTCCGGTGCGCAGTAAGGTCTCCTTGATGCGTCCCGTCTAAGTCGTTCATAATACAGTTCTTATAATCTTTCGATGTACCCAGACAAAAAGTCCGATATAATACGATTGCCCTGAATTTCAAGGATGAAAATGCCCACCGATTCTGACTCACAGTCCATGTCTCCGCTCTCTACCACCGATATCGCGCTCGACGCGGACCTCGCAGCCGTCCGGCGCCGGATGATCCGCGAAGCCGCTCAAGCGATCGATATCCTGAAGTCAGCGATCGATTCACTCTGGGAACTGGATGAATCCACCGCCAAGCGGATCTCAAGAATTGAGAAAGAGATCGACAAAGAAGAAGTCCGCATCGAGCAGGAGTGCTACCGCATCCTCGCGCTCAAAAACCCTTTCGCGGCTGATTTCCGACTCATCACCTTCATCCTCCGTGTCAATACCGACATCGAACGTGTCGCGGATCACGCATCCTCGATCCGCAAGATCATCGCTCGGATCGATGAACCCGCACCGGTCTGGCCCGAATCCCTCCGAGAAATGGGTGAACGCATCCCCGTCATGTGCGAGCAACTACTCCGAGCGGTCGTCAACACCGATGCCGAGCTCGCTCGCTCCGTTGTCAAGCAGGACCGTGCGATTGACAAGCTCGATGGACTCGCCTTCGATGAAATCACTGCACTGATCGAAAAAAATCCAAGCATGGCTTCCAACTACCTGCTCATCTATCGAGTCGCACGCGAGCTCGAACGAGTGGGGGACCTGCTGGGGAATATTGCCGAGGGCGTGATCTATCTTGTGACCGGAAACATCGTGCGCCACACGCCGAAAAAGAAAAGAGACTCCAAGTCGGCGTAACACCCTACGCGCTTCGATTTACTCTTCACTCTTACCGTTCACGCCATTACAATCAAGTCGATGTTTCAACCGACTGCACTCCAGATCCTTATCGCCGCGGTGATCATGCTCAGCGCTGCCATGCTGCTGATCCGTCGAGGGTTCAAAGGCCGGCTGGTATCGACCGAACCACATTGCCGGAACTGCAAGCACAACCTCAGCACACTCGAACTCGACGACCCAACCCCATGCCCGACCTGCGGCATCATCCTCCGCACCAGCACACCCGCCATCGAGCAGGGCAGACGCAAAGCCCGCAAACCCATCATCGCGACAGGGCTCCTCCTCCTCATCCTCGCGATTTCCTGCGCCAGCTGGATCAAAGTCCGCACGCTCCCAGCCGTGCAAAGTTTCGATATCTACACCAAACTCCCCGAATCAATGCTGATCTCCCTGCAATCCAGGGGAAACAAAGATGCACTCCAAGAACTGCACTCGCGATTGATCCCAGGAACACTCTCGGATGATGCACTCCAATCGCTGATTGACACCGCATTTCAGATCCAAGCAGATCCGAACCAAGTATGGGATACCCGCTACGGCGATGTGCTGTACTACGCACTCGTCCAGGACAAACTCACGCAGGATCAAGTGAGCACCTACATCGAATCCTCGTTCAAAGCCCACCTCGTCGCACGCGATAACGTCAATCCCAGCGACGAAACGGTGTACTTCGAGTACGGCAGATACTCAACAGGAGCCTTCGAGAATGACCCTGGATTCAAACTTAAGCTCGAACGAGCAAACTCCATCGTCTGGCCAAATCTTCGTCTCAAGACATTCCAGTTTGCGGTGAGCAGGAATGAACAGCCCGTCGACATCACTGAGAACAGGGGCGTGGGCGGAGAATCCGGTGTCACATTCCGTAAAGGCCCAGGCTCAACCTGGCGACTTGAAGAACCATTCCCACTCGATCAATCCCAACTCACCATCAATCTCGCGACCGAGTTCGTCCTCCGATCCGATGATCACGAATTCCACCGATGGATCGAACATCGATCGCACACATTCACGAGAGCCGGCAACCCGATCCAGTACGCAAAGCCAGTGACCGATCCGAGCACACTGCGAGAAGCGGTCAACTCGTTGAAGCTCAGCGAGTTCTCTGTACCCATCAAGCTCTCAGAAGCGGAAAAGCATCAGAAGACTCGGCATTTCGGGTATTCAATGTTCATGATCAGCTCAGAGCCCGCGAGCAGTGCGGCATTAATCGGCAGGATCGGATTCCGAGTGGGTGAGTTTGAAATACATCTGCCTCAAAAGACGACATTAAAGTTCATCCCCAAAGCCCCCGCGAGCGGAAGCACACTCTACGGCGTCCACTCAAACTCCCAAAATCTCGAGTTCTATAAACAAAACTGGCTGTTCTGGAAGCAAGCAGTCATGCAAGGAACTGTCGATGTCATCGTGTATCCGATCATCGAAGAGTACGCAAAGAATCCGAGCATCAAAGAATACATCGAGAGCCCGATCATTTTCCGGGATGTCCCCATCACGAGATACCAACCCGTGTATTCATGGATCCAGGATCAAGACGGCAATCGCTGGCAGGAATGGCGATGGACACGCGTCGGCGGTTGGGAACAGCCCAATCCAGTCCACGGCGAACTCCTCGAAGAAGAATAATCACTCATCCAGAGTTCAGTGAGCAGTGGGGGAGACGAGTTCACAGGACAAGTATGGAGCAAGTCGGCGCACGAAAAAACCTGCTTGGGTAAGCAGGTTTCGTTCGCGGCTTTTGACCGGTGAACAGTTGGGTCCATCTTCATCACACATTACTGTGTGACTATCTCCCCATTGAACCTCGCGAGAGATCAATGTAGTGGGAGGCAAGAATGTGCTCATAGTCTCGATCCGGCTCGCACCGGGTTGATTCCCAATCAGGGTTTCAAACAATCGAGTCTAAGGAAATCCCTTAGAAAGGAGGTGATCCAGCCGCAGGTTCTCCTACGGCTACCTTGTTACGACTTAGTCCCAGTCACCATTCTTGCCGTAGGCACTCCTGAAACGAAGTGACTTCGGGCACTAACAGCTTCCATGACTTGACGGGCGGTGTGTACAAGGCTCAGGAACGTATTCACCGCGTCGTAGCTGATACGCGATTACTAGCGATTCCGGCTTCAAGCAGGCGAATTTCAGCCTGCTATCCGAACTGGGGCACGGTTTTTGCGATTTGCTCCACCTCGCGGTATCGCATCGCTTTGTCCGTACCATTGTAGCACGTTTGCATCCCTAGGCATAAGGGCCATGCTGACTTGACGTCATCCCCACCTTCCTCCGGTTTGACACCGGCAGTCTCGCTAGAGTCCTCGCCATAACGCGTTAGTAACTAACGATAGGGGTTGCGCTCGTTAAGGGACTTAACCCGACACTTCACAGCACGAGCTGACGACAGCCATGCAGCACCTGTGTATGTTCCACCCAAGGGCGTGGCCTATCTTTCGAAAGGTTAATCCATACATGTCAAGCCTAGGTAAGGTTCTTCGCGTTGCCTCGAATTAAGCAACATGCTCCACCGCTTGTGTGAGCCCCCGTCAATTCCTTTGAGTTTTAGCCTTGCGACCGTACTCCCCAGGCGGCACACTTACCAGTTTACCTTCGGCCGCGAAACCATGAGAGGTACCGCGACCTAGTGTGCATCGTTTACGGCGTGGACTACCGGGGTATCTAATCCCGTTCGCTACCCACGCTTTCGTACCTGAGCGTCAGAACAAGCCCAGTTAGCTGCCTTCGCCATTGGCGTTCCGATATATATCTACGCATTTCACCGCTCCACATATCGTTCCACTAACCCCTACTTGTCTCAAGATTTGTGGTTTACCCTGCAGTTCCACGGTTGAGCCGTGGGATTTCACAAGATACCTACAAATCCGCCTGCGTACGCTTTAAGCCCAGTGATTCCGAATAACGCTCGGACCTTCCGTATTACCGCGGCTGCTGGCACGGAATTAGCCGGTCCTTCCTCTGAATCTGATCAGTATTTCTAGATTCTGACAGTAGTTTACACATCGAAGATGCTTCATCCTACACGCGGCATTGCTCCGTCAGGCTTTCGCCCATTGCGGAAGATTCGTTACTGCAGCCTCCCGTAGGAGTCCGGGCAGTGTCTCAGTCCCGATGCGGCGGGTCATGCTCTCACACCCGCTACCCGTCTTCGGCTTGGTGAGCCTTTACCTCACCAACTACCTGATAGGATAATCGCTGCTCCAAAGGCGGTAAACCTTTTCTCCGTAGAGGACATTGAGTATTACCTCCCGTTTCCAGAAGCTATCCTCAACCTTAGGACACATTCGATTATATTCCTCGCCCTTTCGCCACTCTCCCCGAAGGGATCGTTCGACTTGCATGTTTTAGCCATGCCGCCAGCGTTCAATCTGAGCCAGGATCAAACTCTTCAGTTGAATATTGTTGCATGATACAAGACGAATCCCATATCAATACGCATCAAATGAAGCCGATCCGACTTATCCCGGTCGTGCCTGCAAAGCAGGGCGTACCGGGTCGGTCATCATCAACAATCCGAAGATCATCAATGCCTGAGACGGCAAGTCTCAGGTGTTATTACACTCAAAGTGATGTCTATAATTAAAATTATAGGGCTTCCACTTGCACAAGAATGTAATACATCGAAATGTGACTTTCGATGAAACTTTGGTTCACGACAACTGCTCGTTCAAAGCACGATTATGCATCGTTGTTGCCGCGTCACATTCTTGCGGTGGACCCAACTGTTCACTTGTCAAAGAAGCCGACTAGAGAGCATCAAGCTCGTCCAGTTGTCTTGCCAACCCTTCCGAGTGGCGAGGGAGAGTGTAGACACCAACTTCGCAAGGTCAAACTTCAAGCGTCATCTTCTTGCTCAATTTCTCCACCTTTTGACAATAATTCTCCGCCACCCCCATACTCCACGCTCACCTTGCGCGTCGACCCTGCAAGTGTCACGCTCATCGACCATACCTCAGTCGCCGAAAACCCCTTTATTTGTCCAAAAACCCGCTTCAGACACATGCAGCCCTCACTCAGCGTCGAACCCGTCGTCCGGACATCATCCAGCACAATCAGCGCCCTCAATACGGATGTATTCGATGACTTGAGCACCCTCGGCGTCGAGTTGATCGTGTAGAAGGCGCCCCGCATGTTCTTGGCGCGAGCCGTCGCTGAAAGTCCCACCTGCTCGGATCGATTCCGAGCCTTGAGCAGTCTCAGAACCGGGATCCCAGTGGCCTTGGAAACCCCCCTTGCCAGGACCAGTGTGTGATCGACCCCGCGTTTGATCCGTCTGCGATGGGTCATCGGGATGGGAACAATCCCCGCCTCCTGAGGCTGGATCCCCATCTCCTGAATCCGCTCATTCAGTGCCTCTCCGAGTTCCATCCCGAGTTGCATCCCAGTCAGTGTCCAGCGCCTGAACTTGAGATCCAGAACCGCGTCTCGCAGGATCCCCTCGTGGAGTCCCAGACGCAGCGATCGATCCCACGCAAGTTTCCTAGATCTGCAAGAAGCACAGCCATCCCCATCTGTTTCATGAGGACCGACGGACTCAGCGCAACGCCAACAGCTCAACCCCCTCGATTCACGCGTCCATCCAGCGTTCTTCTTCGCGATCGAGAAACTCACCCCTCGTCGGCCAAGAAGCTCAGTCTCAACACTCTCCATCATCCCGCTCAGGACTGAGCGAGCGGTCATTTCGGATCCGGAGCCAGCCGATCGCGCACAAGCTTGGCGCGTTCAAGCCTCCGCTCCGCCTGTGAGAGTTCCGAACCGATCGCTCGTTGCAGATGACCCGGTTGAATCAGCAAGAGCAGTTCATGCACAGTCTCAACCGAAACATCAGTGATCAATCCGGTCAGAACACCCAAGCGGACCATCCCCAGATGCGCCAGCGCCTCGTCAGGTTTGAGTAGACGAGCGCCGCGGAGAATCCCCAGCGCTCGGAAGACCTTGTCCTCAAGCAGAGCACGGTTCTCGTTGAGCAGCTGTTTCCGAGCGTGCTGTTCGTAACGGACGATGTTCGGGACGATCTCGTTCTCAATCTCGCGCAGGATCATCTCATCACTGCGTCCGAGTGTGACCTGATTCGAGATTTGATAGAACTCACCCGCTGCCTGCGACCCCTCGCCGTACAAGCCTCGCACGGCCAGACCCATATCGCCCGCGGCGTTGCGGACCTTCTCGAGTTCACCGGTAATCTTGAGCGCAGGCAGGTGCACCATCACCGAGAGCCGAAGCCCGGTCCCGACATTGGTCGGACACGCGGTCAGGTACCCGAACTGCGGATGGAACGCGTAATCCACCAGCTCCTCGATCGCATCGTCGAACCCGTTGATCTCCGCAAGACACGACTCAAGATCCAATCCAGACCGGATGACCTGGATCCGAAGGTGATCCTCTTCATTGACCAGAATACTGATCCGCTCGTCGGGTTCGATGACCGCGACCCCTCTGGGAGAATCCGGGCCGCCCTCGCCATTGGAATAGCGTCCCCGCGAGTGCTGCCTTGACATGACCTGACGCTCAACGAGCAGCCTTCGGCTGTTGGGTTCTGAGTTGCGCAGATCAAACCAGCGAATCCGAGTCCCCTCGGCGTGATCGATCGATTCGATACACCGCCTGCAGATCTCCATGATCTGGGAACGATCCGCAGAACTCGCTGATGGAGGGAACGGGAATCCAGCGAGATTCCGCGCAGCGCGGACCCTCGAGGACATCACCACATCGCTCATCGAGCCCTTGCCCTGGAGCCACTCAGTTGTCCCGCTCCGGACCTCCCCGCCATGCACCATGGATGATTGCCCGATCTTGATTTCAGGTGTTGGCTTCCGAGGACCAGACTTCGCGCCAGAGTGCTCCGGGAACTCTGATGGGTGTCCTTCTGGGTCGTTGGCCTGCATGCTGTTCTCGCCTGTGTGCTGAGCGTGACTCGTAACTTCGATGAGTCGATTCAAGGAGCATACCGAGTGCCGATCGAAACGACAAGAGTGGGGGGCTCGAATAGAACCTAGACAGCAGAGTACCTAGCTGGATTGCTGAACGGATTCATCATCGAGCAATCCATGTACACCATGCACATTGGGTCTGGACCCGAGCGTGGTCTCCACCTGTGCCGAAGGGAGTGATGCGAGCCGAGTCATCTCATCACGCAGCATCGCCGCTTGCTCGTAGTCCTCATGATCGACCGCTTTGTTGAGTTTCTCGCGCACCTGATTGAGTCTGCGTTCGCGATCACAGACGCCGCCCAGCAGTGATTCCGTCCCCTGTTTGGAGTGCTCCAGATCAGCGAGCGCCCGCTTGGGGATCTTCCCGATGTGCTGTTCCGCACCATCATGCGCCCGAGCGATCAATGGCGACAGCCGACGCTGGAAAGTCGCATAACAAGTCGGACACCCCAGCAATCCAGAATCCCGGAACCGAGCAAAGGTCTGCGAGCATGAAGGGCAAGGCGGGGTCACCCCAGGCTTGCTGGCTCTTTGTGTGTTCGATTCTTCTTGAGTCCCGACTTTCGGGATCGAAAGATTCTTGCCGGAGATGTAGTTGGAGATCAGTTGAGAGATCGGCATGTGCGGATCCGTCGAGACCCCGAGTTTCGACGCACATTGCTCACACAAGTGACGTTCAACCTTCTGACCGTGCTGAATAATCACCTCGTGGATGACAGCCTGTCGTTGTTGACATTCACAGAGCATTCCATGCCCTCCCTAAAGTGTTGAGCCGCGGATGAGTGTCCCTTGCGGCGTGTGCGATCCGTCGTAGGACCCCCGATCATACAACAAATCCTTCCAAAACAAAAGAACCCACACGCAAAGGTGTGGGTAATGAGTGCAAAATTAAGGGTTTTTAGCTGTCTTCGCCGGCTTTTTGCTGACGAGTGTAGCCGTATTTCCGCTTCAGAGGCTTGGTGACCATCCCAGCGTGGATCGCTCGAGCCGAGACATAGACGCGCTTTGAACGCTTCACGCCCTTCTCGTCAGTGAGCTCAACATTCATCTTCTGGAGGTTCGGCTTAAATGTCCGGCGAGTAATCCCGGTCGTCTTGAGACCGAAACCGCCCTTGGACAGCTTCGCACCGCCGTACGCACGCTTTTTACCGAAGGTTGTCTTCTTACCAGTAAAGTGGCATTCGAATGGCATCGCAAAAACCTCATCAAAGAACCAGCACTCACCCTGAGCACCGGGTCATGATGATAGCCCGTCCAAATCAAGAGGCAAGCCCGCAAACCGTGATCCGAGCACGAACTGTGCTCATCTCCCCAATTCTGGACCCAGCCCGAATCGACCCGTGCCCCTGCTAGTAACAAGCCCGATCCAGACCGACTTCAGCCAAATTAGGCCCGCCGGGACAGATTCTCGCGTGAGATCATGACTTCTAGCGTCTGAACCACCAGATCCACCTCCCGGCTCGTCATCCACCCATAAAACGGCAATGCCAAGGTTCGAGCGCTCACCGCTTCCGCGATCGGGAACGAGCCCTCTTTGTACCCGAACGCCTGCTGGTAGATCGGCTGCTGATGGATACAAGGGAAGTAGTCGCTCGACCCAATATCGTGCATCCGCAGCCCCTGGATAATCCGATCGCGTTCTTCGCGTGTGTATCCAGTGGAGAGTCTCGCGACAAACACGAACCAGCTCATCATGCAGTCATCGGGGACAGTGGGGAGGATCAGCTCGCTGAGTCCCGCCATCCGCTCGATGTACATCTCAGCGGTTTTGGACCGAGCACGCAGGATCTCGTCGAGCCGCTCCATCTGCGCGACCCCCAGTGCCGCGGTGATCTCGGACATCCGATAGTTGAATCCGAGGCGCTCGTGATGCAGCCAACTCCCCGATGTAGATCCGCCATCAATCGC
>JAEPQP010000068.1 GCA_017640485.1 Phycisphaerales bacterium
ACACGGAAGACCCCCAGTTTCCCGACGAATGAGTCGGTTGTGACTTTAAAGATGTGCGCAAGCACCGGTGAATCGGGCTGTTCATCCGCAGCAAACGCGACCTCTTCGCCGCCTTCTTCCGAGGTCTTGAGGAACGGCCGTGGATTGCCCTCGAGCGGATTCGGGAGGATCGACGCAAAGAGGTGCAGCATCGGGTTGATCCCCGCTCCGGTTTTGGCGCTGCAGTAGCAGATCGGGACGAGGTGGTTCTCGCGGAGCGCCTGCTCGAACACATCATGGAGCTGTTGCTTCGAGATGTTCTGTTCATCGCCGTCTTCGAGGTATTTGTCCATCAGGTCGTCTTGGATCTCGACGATCTGCTCGATGATCGCTTGGTGCGCGTCTTGTTCGGATGAGAAGAGCGTCTCGCCCTCACCCTCGTCATCGAAGACGGAGATCGTGTCGCTTTTGTCGGGGGTGGGGAGGTTGATCGGGAGGCACTCGGTGCCGAAGGTCTCGCGGAGCTGCTCGGTGAGTGCTTCAAGATCGCAGGTCGGGTCGTCGATCTTGTTGACGATGATCATGCGAGGCAGGTTGCGTTGCTTCGCGATGCGCATCATCCGGCGCGTCATCGGCTCGATCCCCTTGTGGGCATCGATGACCACCGCGATGGTCTCGACCGCGGGGAAGACGGAGATCGCGTATCCCGCGAAGTCCGCGAGCCCCGGGGTATCGATGAGGTTGACCATGTGCCCCTCGTGCTCAAAGTGGAGCATCGTGGTGCGGAGCGAGTGCTGGTGGTGTTTTTCTTCGTCGGACCAGTCGGAGAAGGTGGTGCCGTCCTCGATGGATCCCATTCGTGAGATGGTGCCGGTTGCGAACAAGAGACGCTCGGAGAGGAGAGTCTTCCCGCTCCCGGTCTGTCCTACAAGTGCAATGTTCCGGATATCTTCAGTGGGTCGCGTGTCTGTCACGGTCGGCCGCCTTCCTGAGGGTAAGGCGAGCATGTCGGCCCATCAACGCGGCGGGCCGGCAGCCCGCGGGTCTGGATGTCTGCGCTGGGCAATCAATGAGCCACAGGCAACCCTCATTATAGCGTTCACTGATTGAATTGAAAGACAGAAATCAAGTTCATCGTGTCTCTATCATCCGTCCATGACAGGAGACGCACCAGAACCCGCTGAGCAAACAACGCTCGTCTGTTCCGAATGCGGCGGTGATGTCTGCGAAACTCGCTCGACCAAACGCAACTGGACCCACCGTTCCCGCATGATCCCACGACTGGTCTGGATCGCGCTCTGTTTGGGATTGATCGGGTATTGGGTCAGCATTGGATACATCGAGAATGTGCGAGGATATACACGACCGGTTGGTCTTCACCAACAACAAAGCACACGCGTCGCTACAACTCTGAATCCGTCGTACCGAGCGGATATACATCCGACCTTTGTTTCAACACAAGACCTTCGTGATGCAATCCAAGGCGACGCTGACGCAATGAACACAGTTCGTGAGAAGATCACAGAAGCCCATCTCTTTACGCAGTCTTCAGGCTCGAACATGCCGGTCGAATCAGTCCGCTTTGGATGGAAAGAAACGCTGGGGTCTTACACTACGAGTCGATCATATCAGTTTGGAGGTTCGCTCTGGAGTGTTTATCAGAGCGTCAAGCTTCAGGATGTGCGCGATCGGAGCTCGATCGGACACGATCAATACCGCTGGAGTTGGGGCGACGGAGGCTGGACTTTCTTCCCGCAACTCGGAGAGCAAACAATTACACAGGATGGAGCCGTTAATGATGCCTGGAGTATCAACCTACTCAATATCTTCCGACTCTTCAGCATGTGCTTGGTAATCGGGTATGTATTGAGTTCCGCAGGCAAGCTTCTTCGCGTACCTCTTTTACGAACGAAGCACACCTGCGTCATACTGATGATGGCGCTGTTCTGTTCAGCATTCGTGTACACCGCATTTACTCCGAGAGACTTTGATCGAGTGAGTGGGAGCATGATGCAGGACTCATTTCAGTCTGAGGTCTACTTAGTCGATGAACTCAATACAGTGGTCGCAGATGATGCTCATCTGATCCAGCTGTGTGAAGATCTTCTCGCTCTCATCACCCCGAACGAGAGCAATGAACTGCTCTTGTCACAAGCGTGGACTTACAAGAAATCTCAGCAGCAATGGGCGAGACCAACCACAGATTCTTTTGGATTTGGAATTTCGCGATTCGCACAAGTGTTGAGATACGAGAAGCGCTCCTACAAAGACCGGGGGGTTGATGAGCAGATTCCAGAGATGTATCAGCAGCCTCTCTGGAAGTCCATACATGGCAGCGGGAATCTGGGCTTCCAGTGGGGACCGATCGACAGTCAGAAGTCGCTGAGAGTGGATCTCTTTACAATCGTCTCGATTGCTGTGCTTTTCTGGTTCATCTGGAGGATCTGCCACTGGTCAGCTCGTGCCGTGCTTCGTCGTGTTCAGAAGCGCCGGGTCCTCCGGAACCAGTGCATTTTCTGCAGCTATCCGCTCTCTGCGCAGGCCGTAAATGCTCGATACCCTCGAGAGACGACCTAAACTCTGGTCTTATGACGACCACCCCAACCGTGACCCGATTCGCTCCCTCCCCGACCGGACATCTCCATATCGGAGGCGCCCGCACCGCGCTGCTGTGCTGGGCCTACGCCAAACAAGCCGGGGGTCGGTTCCTGCTCAGAATCGAAGACACCGACCAGCAACGCTCCTCCGAATCCTCCACCCGAGGCATCCTCGAAGACCTCGCTTGGCTCGGGATCACTTGGGACGACGGACCCGAACTCGAGTTCGAGGGACACACCTTCGGCGGAGACACCAGAGGAGTGGGGCCGTACTACCAAGCGCAGCGGATCGATCTGTACAATGACGCGATCAACAAACTGATCGACGAAGACAAGGCCTACCCCGCGTTCGAGACTCCCGAAGAACTCGAAGCGAAGCGCAAAGAAGCGATCGCCGCAAAAGTAGGGTACAAGTACGACCGCGCCGCACTCGTAATCCCGCGCGAAGAGCGGATGAAGCGGCTCGCCGATGGAGAGCCGCATGTTGTGCGTTTTAAGATGCCCGAAGAACCAATCACCGTCGAAGACCAGATCCTCGGCGAGGTCACGATCAAACCCGACGAGTTTGACGACTTCATCATCCGCAAGCGCGACGGATTCCCGACCTATCACCTCGCGGTGACCGTGGATGATGCTCTGATGGGTGTCACGCATGTCCTGCGTGGTCAGGAGCACCTCATCAACACTCCGCGCCATGTCACGTTGCAGACCGGGCTGGGGTACGAGCACCCGGTGTACGCGCATATGCCGTTGATCTTCAATCCCGATGGATCGAAGATGTCCAAGCGGGATAAGGACAAAGCCGCGAAGAAAGCGTGCAAGGACGCGAAGCTCGAGTCGTCCCCGATCGACAGACTCGACGACGCGTCCTACACCGAATGGCTCAAAAACAAGACCCGTCAGCTCGAATCCGACACGCTCATGGCGCTCGCGGCTCATCTCCAGATCTCGCTCCCCGAGATCGATGTCGAGGACTTCCGTAGAGCGGGATACATCCCCGAAGCACTCAACAACTACCTTGCACTACTCGGTTGGAACCCAAAGACCAAAAACGAAGACGGCACCGATCTCGAACACTTCTCGATGGACTACCTCGCCCAGAGCTTTGCGCTCTCAGGGATGAGCAAGGGGCAATCCAAGTTCGATCGCACCAAACTCCTGAGCTTCAACGCCGACGAGATCGCGAATCTTTCCGACGAAGCGTTTGCCAAGCGCTGGCACCAATGGGCAACCAAGTACGACCAACCACTCGCACAGCGCTTCAGCGAATCGGATATGGTCGATCTCGCTCCAGCTGTCAAGACTCGCTGCAAGACACTCGCCGATGGTCGAGGCGTGATCGCGTTCGCGTTCATCGCCGACAACGAGATTGAGTACGACGGCAAAGCGGTCCACAAAGCACTCATCAAGGGCGAGCACAAAGGACTCGAACTCCTCAAAGCGTTCCGCGACGAACTCGCGGGATTCGAGAGCTTCACTCCCGAGTCGATCGAATCGCAGGTCAGCGCGTTCGCAGAATCCAAGGAAGTCGGGATGGGCAAGATCGCCCAGCCCCTCCGCGTCGCGGTCACCGGAGCCGGGGTCAGCCCATCGCTCGGACAAACCCTCGCGATCCTCGGCAAAGAGTCCGTCCTTGCACGCATCGACCGCTGCGTCGAACTGGCGCTCGCGGAGCGGGTCTGAGCACGACGAGATGTATCCAGTAGAGGACCGGTCCCGAATAGATCCATCCACGCTATCCCACAACGCACAAGGATCATCATGACCACCAACGAGCAACACGATCATCCGCGGAAGTACATCCTCGCCGGCGGAAGCGGCTTCCTCGGCATGAACCTCGCGCGTTCACTCACATCGCAAGGCGCCCAGGTCGTGATCCTCTCGCGCAGCGCCCCAGGTCAGTCCCAGAGCGATGCATCGCTCCGCTCTGTCCAGTGGGACGGAGAAACCCTCGGCCCGTGGGTGCAAGAACTCAACGGCGCAGATGCATTGGTGAACTTCTCCGGCAAGTCGATCGAGTGCGTCCCAACCGATGAAAACAAACAACTGATCATCAGCTCGCGCGTGAATCCGACCCGCGTGCTCGGCCAAGCGATCGAGCAAGCTGAGCAACCGCCCAGCACATGGGTCCAGCTCAGCGCCGTCGGGATCTACGGCAACACCCAATCCAGATGCACCGAATCCACCCCACCCGGTGACGGATTCCTCCCCGAGTCATGCACGCAGTGGGAATCCGCGTTCCATGAATCCTGCCCCGCATCGGTCCGAGGCGTGGTCCTCCGAGCGGGGGTTGTGCTCGGGAAAACCGAAGGCGCGTTCCCGAAACTCCGGAAGATCGCGAAGCTGGGATTCGGAGGCCGAGCCGGGAGCGGGAAGCAGGGGATAAGCTGGATCCACGAGGAGGACATCAACGCGATGCTCCTCCACGCGATCAACACCCCATCGGTCCAAGGCACCTACAACGCGACCGCCCCGACCCCTGCGTCCAACAAAGAGTTCATGGCAGCGCTCCGCAAAGCCGTGGGGATGCCATTCGGCCCGCCCGCTCCCGCGTTTGCTGTGCGTCTGGGTTCCAGGTATGTGCTCAGAACCAATCCCGATCTGGCGCTTGAAGGTCAGTACGCGATCCCGGAGCGGATGGTCAGCGAGGGATTCGAGTTTCAACATCCGTTACTGGATGATGCGCTTTCAGATTTATGTACCAAGAGTTCATAGAATGGATCCAACGAGGAGGCGTTCATGACCGGCACTATTGGATCAACCTCAAAGCGGATCGTGATCGCGGGTGGGAGCGGTTTTCTGGGGACAAGTCTTGCGGCGCATCTCACGGGTCTGGGATACGAGGTGGTTATCCTCTCACGGAACGCACCAGCATCTGGGGACTGGGCTTTCCAGCGGTGGGACGCCCGGACGGTCGGTGACTGGGCTGCATCGCTTGATGGGGCACTGGCGTTGGTAAATCTCGCGGGTCGCACAGTGGATTGCGTGAAGACCCCACTCCATTGTGACCAGATTCTGCGTTCGCGTGTGGAAGCGACAAAGGTATTGGGGCAAGCGATCCAAACACTCAGTTCGCCGCCGAAGGTCTGGGTGCAGATGAGCACTGCGCACATCTATGGTGATTCAGAACTCCCCTGTACAGAAGACTCCGCGACGGGCTATGGGCTCGCGCCCATCGTTGGCACCGCTTGGGAAGGAGCTTTCGATGAATCTTGTCCCGTAGGCATACGTCGTGTCGTGTTGCGGACCTCGTTCGTCCTCGGCAAGCAGGGAGCCGCGTGGAAGAAGCTCAAGCTGATCACCAAGCTCGGGTTCGGAGGCACACTCTCATCCGGAACCCAGGGGATGAGCTGGATACACGAAGGTGACATGAACAGGATCTTCCAACGCGCGATCGAGAGCGACACCATGAACGGGATCTACATCAGCAGCGCGCCGAACCCAGTTTCGAATCGAGAGTTCATGCGCGCGATGCGAAAGCAACTGGGGATGCCGATCGGTCTCCCCGCCGCGGCGTGGATGATTCATTTGGGCGCTCGCTTTATCCTCAAAACCGACCCCGAACTCGCACTCTACGGAAGATATGTCATCCCGGAGCGAATAGTGAACGAGGGTTTCGAGTTCAACCATCCGCATCTGACTGATGCACTCAATGATCTCTGTTCATAAGGACCGAACTGATGACCGATGCTCACGCTCCCCTGCTCTCCCCGATCCGAAACTACACCAATCGAATCTGGATGGCGCCGCTGACGCGCTCGCGTGCGTCGATGCCTGGGAATGTGCCCAACGAGATGATGGGGACCTACTACGAGCAGCGCGCCGGTGCTGGACTCATCATCGCGGAAGCCACCCCGATCTCCCCGATGGGGCACGGCTACTACGCAACCCCCGGCATCCACTCCGAAGCGCAGCAAGCCGGATGGAAAGCGGTGACCGACCGGGTCCACGCCAAGGGTGGGAAGATCTTCCTCCAGCTCTGGCATGTCGGACGCGTCTCGCACAGCGCGCTGCTTCCGGACAATCAACAGCCCGTCGGCGCGACCGATGTGATCTCGGAGTCCAAAACCTACATCGACCACAGCATGGAGCGCCACGACAACACCCAGCCGCGAGCGTTGGAGACCCATGAGATCCCGGGAGTCGTCCAGGACTTTGTCGATGCAACGCGCCGAGCGAAAGCCGCGGGCTTTGACGGCGTTGAGATCCACGGCGCCAACTCCTACCTCCTCGATCAGTTCACCCGCGACGGCGTCAACACACGCACAGACGAATACGGGGGATCGCTCGAGAATCGGCTCCGCTTCCCGCTGATGGTCGCCAAGGCCGTCGTCGAAGCGTGGGGAGATCCAAGCGGGGTCGGGTATCGGATCTCGCCGCTCAGCGAGCACAAGGATGTCCGCGACTCGGATCCGCAAGCAACCTTCTCCACACTTGCAAAGGGATTGGGAGAGCTTGGTCTTGAATACCTGCACGCTGTGGAAACCTGGGATCGTTCAGAGGTTGATCCGCGTCTGGATTCGGTCATCCCCGCGATCGTCAAGTCGTTCAAAGATGCGGGCGGGAAGCTCTACATCGCCAACGGCGATTATGCTCCGGAATCCGCGACCCAAGCCGTGGATTCGGGGTGGTGCGATGTCGTTGCGTTTGGTCGTCCCTGGATCCCGAACCCAGATTTCGCGGCTCGCGTCGCTCAAGGCGGACCGTACCGAGAGCCGGACAGAGACACCTTCTACGGCGGAGGTCCTGAGGGCTACACCGAGTTCACCTCGCTCGAAGAAGAAGCCCAAGAAGCGACCTCGACGCGATAACCACTGCACACATCGGGCTTATACTCCCCGATGCCTGTCGTCTCAGGCATCGGAGTGCAGACATGACCGAAGCCGTGCAGCAGCGACATTTCATCCAGCAGATCATCGATGCGGACATCGAGTCGGGGAAGTGGGGGACCCCAGGAGACCGCTCCGTCATCACAACACGGTTCCCTCCAGAACCCAACGGCTATCTCCACATCGGACACGCCAAAGCGATCCACATCTCCCACGGGCTCGCACGCGAGTACGGCGGGACCTTCATCCTGCGCTTCGACGACACCAACCCCGCCGCGGAAGAAGTCGAGTTCGTTGATTCGATCAAGCACGACATCGAATGGCTCGGGACCCACTGGGACGGCGAGGTTCGGTTTGCTTCCGACTACTTCGGACAGATGTACGACTGGGCCGTGGAACTGATCGAGAAAGGGCTCGCGTATGTCGATGAGTCCACCCCTGAGCAGATCCGCGAAATGCGCGGGAAGATCGAGACCCCAGGAGTCGATTCCCCCTTCCGCGATCGCCCGATCAGCGAATCACTCGATCTGTTCGCGCAGATGAAAGACGGGAAGATCGAGAACGGGAAGATGGTCCTGCGCGCCAAGATCGATATGGCAAGCTCGAACATGAACCTCCGCGATCCGGTCATGTACCGCGTCGTCAACGCGCCGCACCATCGCACAGGGACCCAGTGGAGCATCTACCCGATGTATGACTGGGCGCACGGACTCGAAGACTCCATCGAAGGCGTCACCAACTCGCTCTGCTCGCTGGAGTTCGAGGACCATCGACCGCTCTACGACTGGTTCATCGACGCGATCAATCAGGGACGCAGCGATGACGAGAAGATCCATCACCCACAACAGACTGAGTTCTCACGACTCGCGATCAGCTACACCAATATGTCCAAGCGGTACATGCGTCAGCTCGTCCAAGAGAACCATGTCGATGGATGGGACGATCCGCGCATGATCACACTCGCGAGCTTCAGGAGGCGCGGGTACACCCCCAAGTCCATCGAGGACTTCGTGACCGGTGTGGGCGTCACCAAGTTCAACGCGATGATGGACATCGGTCGCTTGGAAGGCGCTCTGCGTGATGATCTCAACAAACGCGCCCCGCGACGGATGGCGGTGCTCGATCCCATCAAACTCGTGATTACGAACTGGGCTGATGGAGGTGATGATGACCGCGTCGAGATGATGGACGCGATCAACAATCCAGAGGACGACAGCGCCGGCACCCGCGCGATCCCGTTCGGGAAAGAACTCTGGATCGAGCGTGAAGACTTCATGATCGATCCTCCCAAGAAGTTTTTCCGTCTCGGGGTTGGTCGCGAGGTCCGCTTGCGCTGCGGCTACTGGGTCAAGTGCCACGACTTCAAGCAGGATTTAGACGGTAACATCACCGAAGTCCACTGCACCTACGACCCCGACACACGAGGCGGCAACAACCCGCCACCCGACGAAGAAGGCAAGGTCCGCAAGGTCAAGGGAACCATCCACTGGGTCTACGCGCACGACTGCATCGACGCGGAGGTCCGCATGTTCGATCGGTTGTACAAAGCCGAGAAGCCGGGCAAAGCAACGGGGAACCACCTCGATGATCTCAACGAGAACTCGCTCGAGATCCTCAAGAACTGCAAGCTCGAACGCTCATTCCTGACAAAAACACCCGACGAGCCCGACTGGGCCGACGGCATCCGTCGGTTCCAGTTCGAGCGCACCGGGTATTTCTGCATCGATCAGGATTCCACACAGAGCGATCTGGTCTTCAACCGGACCGCAACGCTCCGTGATTCATGGGCGAAGCAGCGATAAACGATCGGTCATCCGATCATCCGACATCCGACCATCGTTCTTGAGGCAGTGATTCGTACATGATGTTCACGATCGACCACTCGCCGTTGATGCGCATGATATGGAAGTAATCAAACCAAACCGAACCGGTCAGTTTCGCGATCGCGACATTGTCGCGGATCTCGTAGACCTCGACTTCGCAGCGTGCGGTCTCTGGATCGAATCCCCAGTGCTTGTTGAAGCTCTCGCCGAGGAGCTCGATCTCTTCCCAAGTGATGAAGTTGAAGTAGTTGAAGTCGACCTCATCCGGGTTCTCGACCGATCGCTTTGAGAGCGCGGTGTGACAGGTATCCTGGACCTTCTTGCCGTCGATCTCGTAGAACCCGATGCAGTAATCGCGGACGATCTGCTCGATGGTGTCTTGGTCAGTTGTTGTGATTTCGGGAGCGTCCGCGCCTGGTTGATCAAGGACAATGACCGCTGAATCCGCGATCACCCAGCGACCGTCGAACAGCACGAGGTGCATGTAGTCCACAACATCCTCCATCACCACCCGAGCCGCGGCGGTGAACTGCTCGATATCGAATACTTCAATCTCGCATCGTCCATCTCTCGGCGACTCAGAATGCGTCCGATTGAACGGTGTGCCGTAGAACTTGAGCTGGTCTTGCGAGAAGATCTCGATCCACTCTTCGCTCGGCAGACCCATGTAGTTCTCCAAAACCACGCGCCGAGCAAGGTCATGGTGTGTTCGCGAGAGCACCGCTTCGGTATCGCTCGCGTACTTGCCGTATACATACTCCTCGATCGCGTTGATGACCGCTTTCTCTGTCACCGGCTCTGACTCTCTGCTGAGAGTAGAAATCGATTCCAGACTCAGGTTGCTGAGATTTGTGCTCGCATGAGCATGCGATGCAGGTGCAGCGATCCCGAATCCCATCACTGAAAGCAGTGGGAGTGCAGCGAAAAATTGATTGTTCATCCTGTGTTTCCTTCGTCCTTTGACGGTCCTGTGTTGCTCGTCGTGGGGCTCTTCCTGAGAGCCGAGCAATGTGTGTCTCAGGGTCTACAGCATCCCCTCGCATCGGTTGCAGCACCTATACTCGTTTATGAGCTTACTAGTCACCGGAACCATCGGAATTGATACAGTCGAAACCCCAGACGCCGGACGCCGCGAGGAACTCCTCGGCGGATCCGCGGTCTATTTCTGTGCTGCATCCTCTTTTTACACCCAACCCAGACTCGTCGCGGTCGTGGGTGATGATTTCCCCGAACCCTTCATGGACACACTGAAGTCCTTCGAATCGGTCGACCTCACGGGTCTTGAAGTCCGCGAAGGATCCAAGACCTTCCGGTGGGGTGGGAAGTACATGGACGACATGGATCGCCGCGAAACCCTCTTTACCGAGCTCGGCGTGCTCGAAGAAGCCCCCCCGAGTGTCCCGGAATCCTTCAAGGATTCCAAAGTGCTGTTCCTCGCCAACTCGCACCCGATGGTCCAACTCGGGATGCTCGAACAGTGCAGCGATCTGGATCTCTCCGTCGTCGACACGATGGACCTCTGGATCGACATCGCGAAACCCGAACTCACCAATTTGCTCGGCAAGGTCGATGGACTCGTCCTCAACTTTGATGAAGCAGAGCAGTACACCGGACACCGCAACCCCGTCACCGCGGGCAAGCACCTCCTCGAACTCGGACCGCGCTTCGTGGTCATCAAGAAGGGTGAGCACGGCTGCATCCTCGTCCACCGCGACGGGATCTGTGCGATGCCCGCATACCCGACCGAGCATGTCGTCGATCCAACCGGAGCCGGGGACTCATTCGCTGGAGGCATGATGGGACGACTCGCCGCTCGAGGCGGGCACGATCTGGGATCGTTCGAGTCCATCCGCGACGCGCTCGCGCACGGCACAATCATCGCGTCCTTCAATGTCGAGTCCTTCTCGCTCGAGCGCATGCAGTCGATCAGCCGGAAAGATGTCAACGACCGCTACGACCAGTTCGCATCCATGATGCGGTTCGGTGAGTGAGCCCGATGTCCTCGTCCGATTCGCCGTATCTCGATCCGTACCGCGACGCCGTCGCGGAGATGGGCGCCGGCTTTGAAGCCCAGCTCTGGCTCTCCAAAGACGCCCAAGCAACACGATTCCGGGTCATCGCTGGCGCGCTGGGTCCAAAGCCCGGGGTGATCGCGGATCTCGGATGCGGACAGGGCGATCTGCTCATGTTCCTCAAACAACACAAGCAGCTCCCCAAGCACTTCATCGGCGTCGAAGGCGTCGACGAGATGACCCACCACGCGCAGCAACTTGCAGACAAAGCCAACATCAAGCATGCGGTCTTCCAGACCCACGACTTTGTCGCAGATGATTGGCTCCCAAAGCAGCTGGTCGAAGACGCGAATGTTGAGACCTTTATCTTCTCCGGATCGCTCAACACCCTGAGCATGGATCAAGCCCAGTCTGTGCTCGCGAAGTACTTCTCCGCTCTCAAGTCTGCAGGAAGAGGCCGGATGGTCTTCAACTTCCTCTCCAATCGTCACAACGTCGAGCGCACCCCTGCACAAGCGCCCGCTGTCCGCTTCGATCCCGTCGAGATGTTCGATTGGGCGATCGGGCTGACCAAGCTCACGCAGCTCCGACACGAGTATCTTGCAGGACACGACGCGACCATCGTGATGGATGTCGTCAACACCTAGATCCGCTGCTGATCCACAACCGTCCGCTCCGTGATATGCTCACCCGTGTGCTTCGTCTGCGCAGGTTCAAACAGCAGCACCGAAGCGCCGCTGGACGCGACCGGATTGTGCTCTACTCCGCGGGGGACGATGTACATCTCCCCCTTTTTGAGATGAACTTCTCGATCACGCATCTGGATGGTCAGCTCACCATCGAGCACCAGAAACAACTCGTCCTCCTCGGCGTGCGCGTGCCACATCAACTCGCCGTCGAGTTTTGCAAGCTTGACCTGCTGCCCGTTGAGCTCACCAATAATCTTTGGCGTCCAGGTTTCTGTGAACAGATCGAGCTTGTCCTTGAGATTGACGACAGCATCACCGCTCATGGAGATCAATCCTCCCAGATCTTCATGAACCGATCAGACCCTTGCCGGCGGATCGAGTTGTCCTCGAGGACCTCCTCAGTCGATTCGAGCAGTTCCTCGGCATTGAAGATCAGCGTTTCCTGTGACCGATCGAAGAACTCGAATTTGAGCATCTCCTCCTCGTTATCACGCAGGACCTCGACGAGATGCTCAACCGAGTTGATCTCGATCCCGTTGACGGCTTTGAGTGTCGGGTTTCCGTAGACCTCGTAGCCCTTGGTGATCGAGTGGGGGAGGAAAGTCGCCGCGAGGACGATGTATTCTTGACCCGGGGTCTCGCGAACATCGGAGATCTTGAGCGCGACCGGTGATCCGTCAACGATGCCGTACCCAAGGTACAGGTTGAAGAAATGCTCGCGCCGCACCGGTGTGAAGATCATCGGGCCGCAGATGAAGTACTCCGGATAATCGTTCCCGATGAACGGCACCAGCTCGTCACGAGAGTTGCTGACATTGAGATGCATCTCCATCGCTTCTCCGTTCCGGAGCACAGTGACCGGGATCTTCCCGTCCTCTGCGTGCTCACGGATGTAGTACCGCCAGTGCAGGCGCAGGTCCTCTTTGCTCGTGACCATCCCCGCGTTGTCAATGTCGTACTCCCCGATGCGATCGAGCACATCCCATTCCTGGAGGGGTTGATCCGAGTCCTTGTCGGGACGCGTGTACACGATGCCGGTCTGCGCTCTGTTGAGTCTAAGAAAATCACGCAACGCATCGTTCTCGCAGGTCTGGAACCGCGCGCCGTACAGTTTTGGTGGGCCGTCATACTCCCCATCTTCAAGATCATTCAGAAACAGATTCACTTCTTCTGCAGGGATCACATACCCGATGTTTTCAGCGTACTCCACGCCGCTGAAAACGACCCCGCAGACCTTGCCATCAAGGATGACCGGACCCCCAGAGTTGCCATGATTGAGCGCCGCATCGACCTGAATACGGAGCCCCTGCGCTTCCATGTTGTAATCGGTGAACTCGATTCGCGAAACCACCCCTTCGGTGATCGAGACCTGCTCGCCGCCCATCGGGTACCCGATCGCTTGGACCGTGGATCCGATCACCGGGAGTGAGTCGCTGAGTTCAAGGACCGGGTGGGCGCTGTGGAACTCCTCGCGTTCATCGTCTTTCTTGATCTCGATCAGTGCCAGATCCATCTGCTGCGAGATCCCGATCACCTCAGCGCGGAGCTTGTCGGCACTGTTGGGTGGTTGGACATAGATCCGCGTGGACTGCTCAACCACATGCGCGTTGGTCAGGATGCGGTTCTCGCTGATCACGAATCCCGTTCCAGAGAGTTCCTGTGGCGGCTGCTTCGTCCAAGGCCGAGAAAAATCAGGTCCCCGATAGGTCGCGAAGATCTTGACGACCGACTCACGGACCTCGTTGTTGGATGGTTGTGCGGTCGCACCAAGACTCAGAAGACACACGAGCCCGATCATGATC
>JAEPQP010000071.1 GCA_017640485.1 Phycisphaerales bacterium
GCTCAAGAGTTCCAAATCTCGCCGCAGACCGAGTGGACGATCGAATCCAATCCGGAAACGCTGACCGATGAGATCTGCGAGGTCCTCGCGTCTTCGGCGGTGAATCGGATCTCCACCGGAGCCCAATCATTCAATACAACCCACCTCAAAACGCTCGAACGACACCACGATCCAGAGTCGGTCGTCCAATCCATTCACAAAGCCCACCAAGCAGGATTCGAGCGGATCTCCCTTGATCTCATCTACGGCATCCCCAACCAAACCCTCGAACAATGGGCCGAGGATCTCAACCAGGCTTTTCAGCTCCCGATCGATCACATCTCCGCATACGCGCTGACCTACGAACCCAATACCGCGATGACCAAGCGGCTCATGAAGGGTGAGTTCCAGCCAACCCCCGATGTACTCGAAGTCGAGATGTACAACCACACGCTTGACCAGATCCGCACCCACGGTCTTGCACGCTATGAAGTCTCAAACCATTCCAAGCCGGGGAGCGAATGCAAGCACAATCTCGCGTACTGGGAAGGACAGAACTGGCTCGCGATCGGACCCAGCGCCTCAGGACATCTCGACGGCATGCGGTGGAAAAATACCCCGAGACTTGATGAGTACCTCAGCACTTCCGATCAAGGATTCGCACCGATCTGTGAACTCGAAGATCCAGACCCAACGCACAGACTCATGGACTGGATGATGATGGGTATTCGTGTGAGCCGCGGCCTTGCGATGGATCGACTGATGAGCGATTCAGTACAACTGGGATCCGAGCAACGAATTCTCCAAACAATCACCTGCTGCACCGATCTGGGATGGACCATCCTCCAAGACGACCACCTCAGACTCACCGATTCCGGATTCCACTACGCTGACCGTGTCGCGCGTGAACTCATCGGGTCGCTGAGCAAGCCCGTCTAGCTCTCAGCAGTCTGGTTCTCAGAAGACTGGGTCTTGATCGGCTTGGTCGCATCCACTTCCGGACGAGTCAGGTTCATTTTCTTCATCGTCGTGCGGAGATCTCGTGGGAACGCGCTCCGGATGTCCAGAACTTCTCCAGTGATCGGATGCACAAACGAGATCCGATGCGCATGGAGCGCCAGCCGTGGTGATGCTTGACGCACAATCATCGGACCATAGATCGGATCCCCGAGCACCGCGGCTCCCACCGAATCCAGATGCACACGGATCTGATGCAATCGACCGGTAATCGGTCGGGCTTCGATCAACGCCGCGAGCGCCGATTCTTGGAGCACGCGATACGCGGTGACCGCGGACTTCCCATTCCGATCGACCCGGCTCGTACGCGTCGAGGTATAGCGTGAAGCACGCTTGACCACATCGGAGATTGGCTTTCTGATGACGCCTTCAGGATCGCGCGGAGCCTTGTGCGAGATCGCCCAGTAGAATTTTTTGATCTGGCGCTGCTCAAACTGCTCGCGGATGCCGTCGTAGGTCTTGTTGTCCAGCGCGACGACGAGTAACCCCGAGGTCTCCTTATCAAGACGATGGAGCATGCCATGATCACGAGCATTCCCCATGTTGGTGAGTTGCTTCGAGTACTCCGCCATCAGCCCGTTGAGCAAGGTATCGTGCTCGTGACCAACCCCAGGCGTCGAGACCACCCTCGTGGGCTTCTCCACCACAAGCAGGTGCTCGTCTTTGTAGACGGTTCGGTAAGTGACTCTCTGGTTGGGCTCTATGGGCCCCGTCGGATTTGACATGGATGCGCTTCAATCTTGGTAAGAACTCGGAGAAGCATTATTGTCCGCACGGACTCAGGGTGTGCGTAGAATCCATCGCTTAGGGGCGATTGTCCCAACTTCCCCATAGTTTCTCCCCCATAGTTTCAAGAAATGGATCGCTCTTGAACGACCTGTACCGGATCATCGACGCCAACACCAATCGCGCCAGCGAGGGGATCCGTGTGCTCGAAGACATCGCCCGGTTTTCACTCAACAGCGAAGATCTCAGCCGCCGACTGAAATTCATCCGCCACCAGTTCCGGACGGCACTCGACCAACTCCAGATCCCGCAATCTTCACTTCTTGCAAACAGGGACACTTCAAACGATGTGGGGACCTCCATCACCACATCATCCGAGTCGGACCGATCCAACGGGATCACGGATCTCGTCACCGCCGCGTCCAAACGATCGCAAGAAGCCGTGCGGGTTCTTGAAGAATCCGCAAAGGCTTTAAACAAAGACGGCCGCACATTCGAATCCATCCGCTACGAACTCTACGACCTACAGCGTGACATCATCATCCAGTTGAGCAGACCAGCTATAGACTGGTCCGTGTGTGTCCTTCTCACAAAGTCGCTGTGCATCCATCACACTCCCGAAAGAATCCTCCGCGACATCGCTCGCGCCGGAGCACAGTGCGTCCAGATCCGAGAAAAGGATCTCGAAGCCGACGCGTTCTATGAGCATGCGCTCGAGATGACAACACTCGCTCGAGAAC
Organism: Phycisphaerales bacterium; assembly: GCA_017640485.1. Classification (GTDB taxonomy): domain Bacteria; phylum Planctomycetota; class Phycisphaerae; order Phycisphaerales; family UBA1924; genus UBA1924. The sequence goes on from JAEPQP010000071.1 coordinate 2,463, forward strand.
TTGGACTCACGATCATCATCAACGACCGGACCGACATCGCGCTCGCCGTCGACGCCGACGGCGTGCACCTAGGACAATCCGACCTCCCGACCCACGCCGCTCGAGAACTGCTTGGACCAAGCAAACTCATCGGTCGCTCCTGCGCAACAACCAATCAGCTTCATGAAGCATTCGACCAAGGAGCCGACTACTGTGGGCTCGGTCCCGTCTATCCTTCGACCACCAAGGCCAAACCATTACTCAGCGGTCTGGAAACACTCTCCCAAGCGATGGACGATCCCCTGCTCCGGACCAAACAGATGCTCGCGATCTCTGGGATCGACCAATCAAATATCGAGCCGATCGCATCGATGGGATTCCCGGGAGTCGCTGTGAGCAGCGCAATCTGCAGCGCGACCGATCCCTACGAATCCTGCAAAGCAATCGTCGAGTCGATGGGATCTCGCATTGGATGCTCCTGACGAGAGTCCTACACTCCATCCATGCCAGTAGAGTTCAAAACAGCGACGCTCGACAACGGGCTCACCATCCTCGCCGAGATCGATCCCAACGCGCAGTCTGTCGGCGCTGGATTCTTCGTCAAAACCGGCGCACGCGACGAGCAGACCCAGCTCATGGGTGTCTCGCACTACCTCGAGCACATGATGTTCAAAGGCACTGAAGAAATCAGCGCCGAGCAACTCAACCAAGTCTTCGATGATCTGGGCGCGTCCAACAACGCGTACACCACCCGCGAGTCCACCTGCTTCTACGCACATGTCATCCCCGACAGCTCGACGCGAGCAATCGAGATGCTCGCAAAGATGATGCGTCCCGCTCTGCGACAAGACGACTTCGATACCGAGAAGAATGTCATCCAAGAAGAAATCGCGATGTACGCCGACAACCCGTTCTGGGTCCTCTACGAGCAGTGCGTCGCCAATCATTACAACACCCACGGGCTCGGACACCGCGTCCTCGGCACTCCCGAATCCATCGACGCGATGCAACGCGACCAGATGCTCGACTACTTCCAGAACCGCTACAGCGCCGACAACACCATCGTCTCCCTCGCCGGAAACCTCGACTTCGACACGACCGTCGATCAGATCCGAACCCTCTGCGGCCACTGGAACACTTCCAACCCATCACGAACCACCGATCGCCCGAAGACCGGCCATGCGCCGTTCACCATGACCAGCGATCGTGTCAACCGTGGATACATCCTCGGCCTCTCGGATGCCCCACCACAATCAAGCGATGACCGCTATGCAGCATCATTGATGACCCAGATCCTCGGCGGCGCCGACAACTCGCGCCTGCACTGGGCGCTCATCGAGACCGGAATCGCAGAAGAAGCGATGGCCGCATACGACGGACTCGACGGCACAGGTGACTACTTCATGTACGCCTCGGGAGATCCTGACGCGCTGGATCAGATCTGGGAAGTCATGCTTAAGGAAATCCATGCTCTCAAGGATTCCATCACCGAAGACGATCTCGCCAAACTCCGCTCCAAAATGCTTACCTCGGTCACCCTCGCTGGAGAGAAACCCGCCGGACGCATGCAACGGCTCGGTCGCCTCTGGCTCGCGTGCGGCCAGTACCAATCGCTCGAACAAGAAATCGAGATGATCAACGCGGTGAGTGTTGATGCGATCAAGGATCTGATCGATCGCTACCCCCTCGATCAGTGCACGCTCGGGAAGATGCTTCCAGAATCCTAATTTTCGTGATTGCTTACGCCGCTTTCTTCGGAACGAATGAGCGGATCGCAGAAGTCTCGGACCCCTTCGCGGCCTTGACCGCTTTGGTTGATGCAAGCACCAACTTCTCGGGAGAGACAAACAGCATCGCCGTACCTTCATCGAGAGTTGCGAGGCCAATATGCGCCATGACCATCTTGTCCACTTCAGGGAGATCCGGGATCCATCGCCGCAACGCTTCAGTAAACTCGTTCGTGAACGAGGAAGCCGAGCCCGCTGCAGTCGCGCGATCCACATCCGGGAGCACCACCCCAAAGTCATTCTCTGAGAGCCTGCAGATCGCGCCGCCCATCGGCTCGAAGAACTTCAGCAACAGCACCGAGGTCCCGATCACGATGTCGTCGTGGACTTTCTGGCCGATCGATTCAAGCACCGAGGACAACCCGGTCAGTGAGATCTGAATCACAGTGATATCCACTTCGCCCGGCTTGACCGTGCTATACACCTGACGGATCGCGTGCTTAAACCCTTCGCGATTCAATACGCCCGTCATGCTGTCGGTTGCTTCGACATCCTCAACCAACGAGCCAACTTCTTGAGCCGCGTAACTCTCGATCTCGTTTTCACGCGTCATCTCGATGAGTTTGCGATCCGCTTTGGCGAGGATGTCCTCCGCATTCTCCTGCACCCCAACACTCACCTGCAGGACTTTTGCCATCTCTTTGGAAGCGTTGCTTGTTTCGAGGATGATCTCATCGAGCTCGGATTCGTTCAGATCCAGCCAAGTGCGGCCGCGGGCGTACAGGTTCCGGAGAGGCTCAGTCGGGTTCTCAGCGATCAGCACGGCATGAACCAGATTTCCGAGCGCTACGCACCGTGCGACTCTTGAGTATTCGGAAGGGCACGCCGTCGGGCGCTCGTGGTAGTTGATGGATACCGAGATCTCTGATGGAATCTTCCATTTCTCAGCGATCGCTGATCCGACACTCGCGTGCTGGAGCTCAAACTCCTTGAGCTCGACCCGTGTCAGCTTGCTGTGATCGTCCAAACACTGCTGCACGACCGTGTTGTATCGCTCCCCCATCCCCCGATACATCGCGATCATCCCGATGTCCTGGAGTAATCCTGCAAGGAAACACTCGTCGGTTTCTTCTTGGAACTTCTTGGTGTCCGCGATGATCTTCGCGGCGATCGCTGTGTCCAGCCCCCGCTTCCAGTAGTGCTGGTAATCAAAGGAGTCCCCGTCTTGACCCTCGAATGCCGAAACAAGAGAGAACCCGAGCACCAGTGATTTCACCGGACCGAGCCCGAGCATGATCAGTGCTTTCTCAATCGAGGAGCACCGCTTGCGGAGACCGTAAAAACTGGAGTTGACTGTTCGCAGGACCTTCGCCGAGAGCGCTTGATCCATCGTGATCTGGCTCGCGAGCTCCGTCATTTTGACATCGGGGTCTGAAGTTAACTCCAAGACCTTCGCCGCGACTGCCGGCAATGACGGCAAACTCGGGCAGTTCAGGATGTCCGTTAGGAGATCGGTGTCCATTCGCGATCAGTCTCTTTGATTGACGCACACCCAATCCGTCAGGTGTTCATCCATCTTCATCGGACGAATCCGGGTCGATCTTCATTCAACCTATCCAACGACAGCGATCTCAGCGAACTCAGAGAATTCACCCATCGGAACCCAGCAGCCACTTCATCGATGGGATATCGGTCCCAACCCGCTCGCGGATGTATGAGCCGAGCAGTCTCGATAACCTGAGATTCTGGTCAAAGGGACGCTCCAAGAACCGTTCCACACCTGGTCGCTCACCGAGCGCATTCATCATCTCAACAGTCTGCGCTCGGATCCTCCAGACGCCTTCCCCCCCGGCGTTGGTGCCTCCGGAAGATTCATCTCGGCTGGTTATCGGGTCCTGCGTGATCCCCCCCAGTTGTGGAGAGAAGCCGTATACATCCGCTTGGGTCAGTTGATCACCCGTCAACACATCATGATCCACGATCGGCATCGCCCCCACAGCGACCAAAACAGTCCACAAAAACCAAGCGAGCACGGCTTCGACCTGATCCTCACCAGCCTGAACATCCCTTCCCCCTCCAACACCAACCTGATCACAGAACTTGATGAGCGCATACAAAGCGTCATAGACCTCTGCGTGCGGATCATGATCTTGGATCAGCCGTGGAATCAAGTCCGCTCCAAGCAACGCACAGTGGTATGCCTTGAGATGTTTCCGGACCCCAAGCATCGGCTGCACAAGATCCCACACGGTCATCAACGCAAGCTCAGAACTGGGTTTGACGATCGCGGCCATCCCGCCTTGCGTGCAAACCTCCAGACCCCCTGAAAAAGCGGATCGTTCCCGCTTTGAGCCCTTTGCAAGCACTCGGATCATCCCATGCTCACGCGTGAGCATGACCGCCGTCTGGGAGGTTTCCGACCAATCCCAAGTCCGAACACAGATCGCTTGATCTTCTATGAGAGCCATTCATTCAGGATAGGGAGGGGAGTGTCGTTCTTTTTGAACATTACCCGAACTATTCAGCACGCGATGCGGATCGTTCTGTGCAGAATGCCGGTTTTTCGTTGAGATCTTGTCCACTTCTGCTATATTCACTGTTTGAGCCACACATTCGTGTGGTGTATCTGCGTCGGATCCCGGGCACCCGCCCTCTTGAAATCCAATCCTCGAGGAGACTCACCATGGCGATGAATACGCGAGCGTTGTTGTTCACTACCACCCTCACCCTATCTGCCGGCTTTGCGACATCCGCACTCGCCGGCGAGCACGGTCAGTTGTTCTCCACATGTGGAACAGACTCCGTCGCACAACAACGCCAACTCCACGGCGCGGGAATTCTCAAAGCCGATGCCCTCGAGTTCCGGCTCACCGATGATCAAATCCAAGCACTCAATGAACACCAGATCGAACTGCTCCTGAACATCGAAGAACTCGCGTACGAAGGCATGCCCGCTCCCCATGTCTGTCTCCACCCCGACACGGATCCGAAGATTGCTGACGCATTCGAGCAGTTCCTCCAAGATCTCTGGTTCGAGACTCGTCCAAACGCGTTCATCCTCTCTGGACGCTGGAGCGTCACCGCGACCAATGGTGCCGGACTCCAGCAAGGGGATGCCACCACACTGACATACTCCTTCGTTCCAGACGGCACCAACATCATCGGCGAGGGATCCTCGAACCTCCAATCCACGATGAACAGCATCATCGGGAACGGAACCTGGCAAAGCCTCTTCGACCAAGCCCTCAACGCATGGTCCGATGTCTCTGGACTCAACTATGTCAATGAGCCAAACGATGACGGCGTGTCAATCAGCGGCTTCGGCAGCGGCGCCGCAGGCCAGCTCGGTATCCGAGGCGATGTCCGCATCTCAGGAAACTTCATCGACGGCGGGGGCAATGTCCTCGCGTACAACTACTTCCCGAACAACGGCGACATGGTCATCGACACAGGAGACTCAGGGTTCTATTCCAACGGATCCAACAACTACCGCCGACTCCGCAATGTCGTCACCCACGAAGCGGGTCACGGCATCGGTCTGGCGCACGTTGAGTCCGACTCGGACCGCTTCCTCATGGAACCCTTCATCGATACCAGCTTCGATGGCCCGCAGATCGACGATATCCGCGGCGCTCAGCGCGGCTACGGCGACATCGACGAGAACAACAACTCCTTCGGATCCGCGACCGACTTCGCGTCCGCAACCTTCCGCGGCGGAGGATTCGTCGGCGGCCAAACCAAATCCATCACGCTCCGCTCGATGGACGACAACTCCGATGTCGATTACTACTCACTTACCACCGCTGAACCGGTCACCCTCAGCCTCTTCCTGAGCCCGACCGGTGGTCAGTACCAGAACACCGCACAAGGCGGCGGCGGAGGCGGCGCCTTCTTCGATGCAGAATCAGTCTCTGACCTCAACATCAAGGTCGCGGACATCACCACCTCCATCCTCGCTGATGTTGACGCTGAACCAGCAGGCGAGGATGAGGCACTCGTCGTCGAACTCCCAGATCCAGGTCAGTACTTCATCATCGTCGACAACGACAACACCAACAATATCCAGACCTACAGCCTGCTCGCGTTCTTCACAACCCTCGAAGTCGAGACCTGTGATCCAGACTTCAACGAAGACGGCGAACTCGACTTCTTCGACATCTCCGCGTTCCTCACCGCTTACGGCAACCAAGAAGCCCAAGCAGACTACAACAACGACGGCGAGTTCGACTTTTTCGACATCTCCTCGTTCCTCACCGACTACGGCGCGGGCTGCCCGTAAGCTCTTGATCAATCAAGTATGAACACCCCAGCGGGACCCTCGATTCGAGGGTCCCGCTTTTCGTATGACCCTGCCGGATCAGTCCAGATCGCCTACCGTCACCTATGCATTTCACCCTCATCGACCGAATCCTCGAACGCACCGATTCCACGCTGATCGCGATCAAGCATGTCAGCAGCGCTGAAGAATATCTCCAAGACCACTTCCCAGGATTCCCCGTTCTCCCAGGCGTGATGATGCTCGAAGCGATGACTCAAGCCGCGCGTTCGCTCGTTGATCACGACAACACCGCCGAGCAGCCTTGGGTGCTGGGACAAGCCAAAGCCCTCAAGTACGGCGCCTTCGTTCGTCCCGGAGCGACCATCCGCATCACCATGAATCTGCACAAACGCAACGACGACGGTTCGATCGACTTCAAAGGCGATGTCCGCTTGATCGAACCAGAAACCGATTCAACAAATGATCTCCCGGTCGCCTGCTCCGGACGCATCACGCTCCGCCCCACCACCGCTGGTGTACATTCATGAGCATGATCTGCGTCCCCATCATGGTCGAGGAAGCGAACACCGCGCTCCTCGACGCGTCGCTTGCTCAAGCCAAAGGTGCGGACCTCGTCGAGTACCGCGTTGACCTGCTCTTTGAGCAGCGCGAAGAAGAACCGCTCGAAGAACGCATGAGCCGAGTGCTCGATCTGGTCAAGGAATCCCCGCTCCCCTGCATCGTCACCTGCAGACCACACTGGGAGGGCGGCGAATACCACGGCGACGACGACGAACGCATCTCCCTCTACGAAGCCCTCGGCACCAGCGATCATCCCCCCGCGTACATCGATGTTGAGCTCGCGACCTACACCCGCTCCGCGAATATCCGTCAGAAGGTCAACCTCGCCGTCGATCATCCCAAGCAGCAGCGATCGGTCACGACCAAACTGATTCTCTCCACGCACGACTTTCATGGCCGACCATCGGACCTCACCCGCAAGATCCTCACGATGAACGACGAGCCCGCGTGCAGCGTCGTCAAAATCGCGTACCGCGCCCGCTCGATCCGCGACAACCTCGAGCTCTTCGAGATCCTCCGCGACCGACAAAAGCCGACAATCGCGCTGGGAATGGGCGAGTTCGGGGAGATGAGCCGCATCCTCGCGCCAAAGTTCGGAGGACTCCTGACCTTCGCATCGCTCCGAAGCGAATCCACCACCGCGCCGGGTCAACCCACGATCGACGACCTCCTCAATCTCTACCGCTTCCGCTCCATCTCCCCCACCACTAAGGTCTACGGCATCATCGGATACCCAGTCACCCAATCCATGTCCCCGCTCGTGCACAACGCCGGGTTCGAGAAGATCGGATGGGATGGGGTGTATGTACCGATGCCGGTCGAGGGGAGTTACGAATCATTCAAAGCGACCTTCAGTTTGATTGCGGATGACAACGCATTGGACTTCATGGGTTCGAGTGTGACTATCCCTCACAAGCAACACGCACTTCATGGATTCGAGGATGTTGGAAACTGGAATCCATTCGAGATCAATGCTGCAAACACACTCAAGAATTACAACTACGACACTTCGAATCCAGAGCTTTCGCTTTGGCAATGTGCAAATACGGATGCCGATGCAATATCTCGTGTAATCGATGAAGCAATTGCTGAACTGAGGGATTGCAAAATAGCAATTTACGGATCCGGCGGAGTCGCAAAGGCCGCTGCATATGTCGCAGCTCAAAGAAGTGCTGATGTCAGCCTTTTCAACAGATCCCATAAACGTGCAGAAGAGCTAGCAAGTCTCTTAAACGCAATGGACCTCAGTGGGAGTGTTCATGCGGGTGGTGATCCGAATCGAAGCTTCGATCTTTACATCAACTGCACCCCTGTCGGCATGACCGACGGCCCAGACCCCGACGCCCTCTCCATCCCCATCCCCGACATGCCCCCGCTCCCTCCAGAGACTGTCTTCTTCGACACCGTCTACAACCCCATCGAGACCCCGATGCTCAAAGCCGCGAAAGAGCACGGCTATCGAACCATTGACGGCGTCCAGATGTTCGTCAAACAAGCCGAAGCCCAGTTCCAACTCTGGACCGGAAAGAACCCGCCGGAGGGTCTCTTCGACCAGCTCGTCCGCGCCAAGCTCTCCGAAGACCCAAATCCGGACCAATAAGCGGCATCCACCGATTGCTCTCGATCGAAATCAACAACAGAAATCCGGAATAGAATAGACTCATCGAGCGTTCTATCTCAGACTACCCAGACTCAACGCAGGGAGATCCGCATGCTCAGTCCACGAACTTTCCGCAACATCGCCCTCGCGATCTTCGGCCTCTCCATCCCGCTCGCGTTCTACGCGATCATGATCGCCGCGACCAATGCCAACGCATCACCACGAGATTCATATACCATGTCCAAGACCTCGACCCAATCCAACTACTCGCAATCCGGCCACAACATCGCTCGACTCAGCGATGAGAAGATCCAAGAACTCGCCAAAGACCTCTCCCCTGAGGACCGTCGCATCATCCTCAACGACGGCACCGAGCCCCCCTTCTGCGGCAATCTTCTCGACAACAAAAAAGAAGGCGTCTACCACTGCAAACTCTGCAAGCTCCCACTCTTCGGATCCGACTCCAAGTTCACCTCAGGAACCGGATGGCCGAGCTTCTTCACGCCGGTTGATCCCGCGCATGTCAGCACCGAAGTCGACACCTCCCACGGCATGGTCCGTGAAGAAATCACCTGTACGCGCTGCAACGCGCACCTCGGACATGTCTTCCCTGACGGTCCCGAACCCACCGGACTCCGTTTCTGTGTAAACTCTGCATCGCTCGAGTTCTTTGAAGAAGGAGACACCCTCCCGATGGCCGCATTACCAACACAAACCCAGACCGCGTACTTCGCCGGAGGATGCTTCTGGGGAATCGAAGACCGATACGCCAAACTCCCAGGCGTGCTCAATGTCGTCTCAGGTTACCAGGGGGGCGATGACTCCAAGACCCCGACCTACCAGGAAGTCTGCACCGGCGCGACCGGTCACGCCGAGTCGGTCCGTGTTGACTTTGATCCATCAGTCGTCAGCTACGCTGAGCTCCTCGCGTGGTTCTTCCGCATCCACGATCCAACCCAAGGCAACCGCCAGGGTCCAGATGTCGGGACTCAGTACCGCTCCGCGATCTACACGACCTCCGACGAACAGTACACTGAAGCCAAGGCATTCATCGAAGCTCAACAGAAGGAAGGACGCTGGTCAAAGCGGACCATCACGACCGAGCTCCGCAGAGCCGAGGACACCAAGTTCTACGAAGCCGAGGAATACCACCAGGACTACTACGCAAAGAACGGCGGCACCTGCGCCGCACCGATCTACCCAGAAGACTAACGACTCAGTCGTCCAACCAGACTCAGTACCCCAAAGACCGCTCGATCGCGCCAACCAGCGCATGCAGAATCAGCATGTGCAGCTCTTGGATCCGATCGGCGGTCTTTCCGGGTACGACGAACTCCACATCCCCGCGCCCCTTGAGTTTCCCGCCGTCTTTCCCGAGAAGCGTGACGACCTGCATTTCCTTTTCACGCGCTCTCTCTACTGCGCGAAGAATGTTCTCTGAGTTCCCCGAAGTCGACATCGCGACCAAGACATCTTCTGAAGTTCCGAGTCCTTCGACCCAACGACTGAAGACCCGATCGAACCCGTAGTCATTCGCGGTGCAGGTAATGTGTCCAGGATCAGCGCACGCGATCGCAGGAATCGATGGCCGATCTTCGCGATATCGACCCGTGAGTTCCTCGCAGAAGTGGATCGCGTCAGCGCAGGATCCGCCGTTCCCGATTGCAAGGACCTTCCCACCTGATTCGATCTTGCGAGCGATGAGTTCCGAGAGCTCGGTCACACGCTCTGCGTTTGTAGCATCCGAACAAAAAGCACTCGCAAGCTCCGCGGCTTGAGCGAACTCCTGCTGAACAACCTCTGAGTGTGTCGCTTGATTCATCCCCGATTCTACACACATGAGCTATGAAGGCGAAGGCACCTTGTACCCGATCGCGTACTGGAATCCATACACCGGATACTGGATCATCAACCGATGCACCCTGAACTCCTCGCATTGGTATCCAGTCAGCGAGCACAGATACTCGATCATCTGAGGATACTTCGGAAAGTCCGGGATCCCGATGTTCTCCACGCCATCTCCCAGATCATCGATCGAGTCGCTGGTCTCGATGAGATCGGTCTTCCGGTTCGGGTCTTCAATATCCGCTCCGCCCTTCCCCATCGTGTTATGCACAAACAGCTTCGGAGTGATCCCCTCGAATATATCTTTGTGAAGAATCACATCGCTCACCAGCATCGTGACCGGAACATCGGGAAGCACAATCGTCCCGCGATACTGTCGCCCCGGAGCCGCGTACCGATGCGATCCGCTGGGAACCCGCACACCCGCGAACATGTCGTAGACTGCATCCTTGCCGATCACATCAGGATTGAATGTGTTAATGATCTGTCCATTGGATTCATGGACCTCCAAAGGAGCGGGCGTATTGGTGAAGAATGGCGTGAGATCCAGTTCCATCCGCTGAGGGGATTGACGACTCCCAGAATAGTTCGCAGGTGTCCCGTAGATGAAGTGCAACGGAGGAGTATCGGATCGCAATCGACGCAGACCGGTCGTGCCGTGAATCGTGGTCACATCCACGGCTCCGCCGCTGTCGTCGCTCGGCGTCATCATCATGCAAGTGATCCACACCTTGCTCTGAACACCAAGGATCTGGCTCATCCCTTTAAACGCTTGGTACCGGCTCGATTGCTCGAAGCGTTCGCGCCCGTCTTCGTGATCGGCGCTCAGCGCTGCATTCATCGCGCCGCGCGTGCCGTATTGCTCTCGGATCAAGCGATCAAACTGATCAATCGCTTGAATCGCAGGATCAACATACCGCTCAGGAATCTCAGCC
>JAEPQP010000130.1 GCA_017640485.1 Phycisphaerales bacterium
AGCTGCCCTACTGGGAGATCAGCGACTTTGCGTTCAGCGAAGGAAACGGAATCTCGGATATCCTCGATCGAGCGTCCCTCTGAGTCCGAAGCTTCACTCTGATCAATCTCATCAAACATCTTCCCGAGATTGCGGATGTAGAACGAAACCTGCTCCATCCGCTTGGTCGGACCCGAGCGAAGACCGAAGCCTGGCTCGTTGCTCGCACCGACTCGGTCGAGCGTGCGCTCTGGGAGGAGAGTCCCGAAGATAGATTCACTCTTGACCAGATCAAAGGTGTCCGTGGTTTTCCCGAACCACGCCACCCCTTGCATCAGTGTGATCCATCCAAACAACAGCATGTACAGCCCGATGATCATCATCGCGACAACGGTCATCTTGCGACCAAAGAGCTTTCTGAGTGCGGGCGATTCTTGTATGCGTTCACGAATCATGACAACCTCACTCGTGGATCAACGAGTGCGTAGAGCACATCGGTCAGGATATTGGATGCGATAAAGAGAGCCGTAAACAGTGCGGTGAAGGTCTGGATGACAGGGAAGTCCTTCGAGTTGATCGCGCTGATGAGCGTGCGACCCATACCAGGGATTCCGAAGTACACCTCGACAAGGATCGATCCGGTGATAATGAACGGCAGCGAGATCATGATCCGCGTGATGATCGGGATCATCGCGTTCTTGAGCATGTGAACAAACATGACTCGTCGGGTGCTTGCACCCTTCGCTTTCGCGGTCCGGATGTAGTCCTTCGCGGACTCTTCAACCATCACGGCACGATAAAAACGCGTGTCGTATCCGAGGGACACGATGACATTGATCATGACCGGGAGCATACAGAACGCGATCCAGTTCTTGGGATTGAAGAAGAAGAACGCACTCTCGCCCGCAGACGCATCAACCGTGACCTGGAAAGGCCATCCATCAATGTTCTGACCCGGTACAAATGCACCGAAGTATTGTCCAAGAATGATGTAGACCAGCACCGAAATACTCATCCCAATGACCGCAAGGAACATCAGTGTCCGGTCCACCGACTTCCCTCGATTGAACGCCGAGACCAGACCAACACAGATCGAAATCAGCGCGGACATCGCGAGTGTTGGGATCGTGATCGCCATGGATGGCGGAACAGCTTTCCCGATCATCTCAGAGACCCGGATCCCTTGATCCCAGCTCCGCTCGTCGTAATCCCAGACGGTGGCGAGTTCGGTAATGAAATCCCAGTACTGGACAACAAACGGCTTATCAAGCCCAAACTCGGCACGCTTGAGGGCGATCTCCGCTTCCGTTGGGTTCTTGCTCAGCTGGGCTGAGACCGGATCGTTGACACGCAGCGCCGCCATCACCACAAAGATGATCGCGAGGAACACCGGGATGTTGTACAGCGTCCGCCGGATGATGTAGTTCAGCACAAATTAGACTCCGAATGCTCAGAACAGTCACCCGGCGAGCCGGGTGCAAAGGTGAGTAGCGATCATACGGCGATCATTCGCGTTTGGAGTCATCCACATCAAGATACTTGAACCAGCCGTAGTACCGCTCCGTTGGCTTGCAGTTGAGCAACCACGGGCTGATCAGGTAGAACCGCTCGCGAGCCATCCCGCCGACATACGCACAATCATCGAGAATCATGTCGCGCATCTTCTCGTAAATCGCTGTCCGTTCATCGCTTGGAGGCATTGTGAGGATCTGCTCGTACATCGCGTCGTATTCCGGACGCTTGTAGTTGTAGTGGTTGGATCCAGGTGCCTCATTCGGGCCGTAGAACAGCGCGAGGTTGTTCTCTGCATCGGGGTAATCGCTTGCCCATGCGAACCCGAACATCGGGGCTTGCTTCTTATTGATCGCTTCAATCAGAGTCGAGAAGTCAGAGAAGACCGCTTCGAACTTGATGTTGACCTCTTCGAGTTGGCGCTTCACCAGTTCAGCAACCGCGTTGTTCAGCGTGTTCTGTGATGTGTAGAAGCGGATCGGAGGCAGTCCCTCGCCGTTCGGGTATCCAGCGAGTTCAAGCATCTCACGAGCCTTGGTGATGTTGCGACCACGCGCGGCTGCCTTGGAAGTCCCACCCTCAGGGTGTCCATCCAGACCCGGAGGGATTGGTCCGTCATATACGATCCGGCGACCGTTGTAGAAAGTCTCGTTGATCTCATCAAGATCAATCGCGTACGAGATCGCTCGGCGGAGGGCACGCTTCTCAGGGGTGTATCCGCCAAGCAGCTCGTCTTCCATGTTGAACCCACGGAAGGTAAAGTCGAGAAGTTTATTTGAATGCGGACGCATCCCAGCACGCAGGTATTCTTCCTTGAGTTCCTTTGAGGAGCGATCAAACGCTTCGGTGAAGTAATCCTCTGGGACTTGGGTATACCCAAGCTTCCCGGCGTTGAACTCCAACCACATCGGCTGGTCCTCGATGAACATCGTGAACTCAACACGATCAACAAACGGAACCTGCTTACCCGCGGCGCGGTGGAGTCGAGCACGCTTATCTTCACGCGACCACGCATCACGCTCTGGGTAGAGCACCTCGTGGTAGTTCGGGTTGCGATCCGCTGTCAGCGATTGCTTGCGGACCCAAGTATCGAGAATAAATGGTCCAGTACCGACCGGGTTCTCAGCAAAGTCTTTGCCGTAGAACTCGACCGCTTCTTGTGCGACGACCGAAGTCTGGAACATGCCGAGGATGTACAAGAAGCGATAGACGGGCTTCTGGAGCACAATCTCAAACTCAAGATCATTGATCTTCCGGAATCCCTCAACCGGAGCGTCGTAATCGAACTCATCTGCTGCGTTCTGTTCATCCTTGTAGGTATCGAATCCGAGGATCGTGTCAGCGAGGAGCCACCAGTTCTCGAGCTTGTATTCATCGTCTGCAAGACGCTTGAGTGAGTAGAACACATCATCCGAGCGGATTTTGCGGCCCTTCCCACCTGGGAAGCACTCATCGTCGTGGAAGAAGACATTGTCTTTGAGCTTGAAGTGCCAAGTGGTCCCGCCGTCTTCTGTCGTCGGCATCTCGGCGAGGAGCAAGGGCTCCATCTCCATCGGGCTCGCGTACTGGTTGGTCAGCAGTGTCTCGTAGAACTGAGCACACGCCATATTGTCGTAGGTAGTCGATCCCTCAACCGGATCAAGACTCTTAGGCCCATCCGTGCGGATCGGGAGCTGCATGACCTTCAGATCCTTCTTTTCTGAAGCCTGGGTGGGTCCAGCGATCAATGTGCTCGCCGCGAGCAGCCCCATCGCGATGGTTCGTCGAGAAATCAGCATTCGATACTCCTCCGTGTAGCGGATCCGCTCGGAGCGGATCCGGGATCTTTGGGTACATCCTATGCGCGGAATACACCGCACCTCAAATCAGTCATATCTCATCCCAAATCCGCGCCAAACCGGGTCGGCCTGACGATAATTCCAAAATGAAATGCCCACCCACTCAATCCGCATCCGCGACGCATGTCACCCACGATGGTGATACCTATCTAAGCTTCGGTGGATGCAACTACATGGGACTCGCACATCACCCAGCGGTTATCTCCGCTGCCCAGAACGCTTTAGAAACCTTTGGGCTGTCCACATCTGCATCCAGACAAACCACAGGGAATGCCCTCCCCCACGAGCAACTCGAATCTGATCTCGCTCGATTCACCAGATTTGAATCCGCACTGCTGCTCCCAGACGGATACACCGCAAACCTCGCGGCATTGCAGGGTCTCGCGTCCCAGGGCATCCGCCACGCCGTCCTCGACGCTCGTGCGCACAGTTCCCTCTTCGATGCCGCGAAACTCGCACAGATGACCATCCACACCTACAACCATTTGGACGCCCACCACGCAGAACGGATCCACAATGCACTCAACCAGCCATGCGTGGTGCTGACCGATGCCGTCTTCACAACGACCGGGATGATTGCTCCGATCAACACCCTGCTTAATACGATCACCGATCAGATGTACCTTTTGATCGACGACTGTCATGGATTTACAGTCTTGGGGAAGCAAGGACAAGGCACGGCACACCATCTCGATCTGCAACACCCAAGCCTGATCATGACCACCACACTGCTCAAGGGTCTTGGGTGTGCAGGCGGTGTTGTACTTGGGAAAGCGGAACTCATATCAGCAACTCGGAATGAGTCGACCGCATTCATCTGCACGACCCCAGCATCCCCAGCTCTTGCTTCAGCCGCGTGCACGGCTCTGAAGATCTTGGAATCTGACCAAGAACGCCGAGAACAACTCCATTCCAATATCAATACGCTTCGTCGAGAGCTCAACTCGATCGGGATAACGACTCACTCCGACCCAACACCGATCTTCGCGTTCACGATCGGAGATGCGGACACAATGCGACATATTGAGCACCAACTTCTCGATCAGAAAATCATTCTCCCTCTCATGGAATATCCAGGAGGTCCCGCTCCGCTGTACTTCCGGCTTTCACTCACCGCATCCCACACGACTGAGCACATCCACCAGTTGACCTCAGCGCTTGCATCAGCCCAGAAAGCACTCCCCGCGTGACCACTTCTAACACTCAATCGCAGCTCAAGTCCCGACTCGACTTCGCATCCAGCACGATCATGCCGTGCTCGAAGCTTGCACTGAAATGGTTCCAGAGTGATCAATGCGAAGCGGATCACAAATCCGACGGCACGCCGGTCACGATCGCGGATCGGACAATCGAAACCGAACTGCGGAAACGCATCTGCAAAGCATTCCCCGATGATGCGATCTTGGGTGAGGAGTTTCCCGATGAACCCGGGACCAGTGGATATCAGTGGGTCATCGATCCGATCGATGGCACCATCTCCTTTGTCCAAGGCATCCCACTGTTCGGGACCATGCTCGCGTGTCTGAAGGACGGTGTCCCTGTGCTCGGTGCGATCGCGATGCCTTGCTTGGATGAACTGGTCTACGCAGGAAGTGGTCTTGGTGCGTTCCATGTACAGAGCGGATCAGATCCCACCCCGGCACGCATGAGCACAGTCGATACGCTCAGCAAAGCACTCATCAATACTACCGCTCTCACCTACTTCACGACTCCAGAACTCCGCACGCTCTACGACGAGATTGATTCCGCGTCAAAGCACACACGCGGTCTCCCCGACTGTTACGGCATCGTCCTGCTCGCGACCGGACGGGTCGATGCGGTCATCGAACCCAATGTCGCCCTCTGGGATATTGCATCCGTCCCGCCGTTGATTCAAGAAGCCGGCGGAACATGCACAGACTTTGCAGGAGATCCAAGCGTGCACAGCGGCTCGCTGCTCGCCGCGACCAACGGAGTTCATAGCGAACTGCTCGAGATGACTCGATCAATCAAGCTGTGATCACGATTCAGAGCTCGACAGAAGAATAGTGATAATGCACATCGCGTTTCGCAAGCTCGCTAAGCATGTGATCTGCAAGACCCGGGTTCGGCCCGATCTGCTCCCCGTTGATCACACCCGGCATGCTCAGTTCTCCCTTCGCAATCAGCCTCGCCATGATCGCACAGGGGAATGCGGTTGTCCGTGACATGCTGGTTGCGCCGTGGTTGTAGTAGTCCAAGAGATCCCACTGATGGCGGAGCTTCTTCCCAGATGAATCGGTGCCGTCGGTGATAATCCGCATTACCGTGAGATCCTCTTCACCCGGCTCGTAAGTCCACTTGGGGAACATCAACTTGCTGATGACATCAAGTGGACGCACGCTCCCGCCATCAACCGCAATGCGATCCTGTGAGAAGAGCCCTGTTTCGCGGAAGATCCGCATCAGTTCGATGTGCCCTGGATAGCGCATCGTCTTCTCTTTCATGTTGGGGACATCCATCGTGTACGCGAGCGATCGAAGACCATCCGTATTGAAGACCTCGAGTGTTCCGAGATCATCAAACTCAATGAGTTCCGGTTCGCTCAACGCCTCGCGTGTCACGACTTCGCCGTTGACCACTAAGCGTGACGGCCGAGTGTATTCCTCGAGGACATCAGCCGGGGAAAACCCCGCTTTATACTCATACGGCCAGCTCCGCACGCGTGGGAGTCCTCCGACATAGATCTCGATATTCTCACAGTTCTCGAGCAGACTCGCGCCATAGCCAGAAAGCAGGTTACTCATTCCCGGCGCGACTCCCATATCGACCACAGCCGTCACGCCATGCTCCTTTGCGAGCTGATCAAGATCCCACGAATCCTCAGGCATAAACGAGATGTCCGCATAGTTCTTGCCAGACTCGATCACAGCTCGGAGTGACTGAAACCCGATCTTGCTCGCCAACGCTCCCAGCACAATGTCCGAGTCAGCGATCACTGACTTCAGCTGATCCACATCACTCAGGTCCGCTTGCTGGGTAGAGAGCGATACGCCCATGTTCTGTGCGTGCGCTTTGGCACGCTGGAGTGCATCTTCTCGAACATCGACGATCGTGACCTCAAAGTCCGGATCGGTTGAGAGATCAGTTGCCATGATGGATCCGACCATCCCAGCCCCGAGTACAGTTGCTTTCATATCGCGTTCTCCTGACGAGTGAATGATGACCACTCTAGCGACAAAACCATCGCAGGACACGCTGATCCAACACACGCAAAGTGCCTACTGGTGACTGACCAGTTGTCTCCACGCAAGATGCCCACCCTGAAGGTTCACAACCTGGTAACCAGCACGCTGAAGATACGAGCAGGAAACCGCTGAGCGAACCCCGCTGTGACAGTTCACAAGCAACCGTTTGTCTTTCGGGATTTCGGCAAGGCGCGATGGAAGCCGGGTATGCGCGATGTTGATTGCACCCGGAAGATGACCGAGATCAAACTCTGTCCTTCGTCGTACATCCAGCACCTGGACTTCACCCGAATCGATCATGGCGGATGCTTCAGATGCGTCAACCTCAGCGAGACCACCCATCCGCTGGACACTGTCGGGGTATTCCTCAATATCCGACGCATCAACCCAGCCCCGGATCCGATCCAATCCGATACGGATGAGGTCTCGGACAACTTCTTCAAGATGATCCTGAGTGACGATGAGGTAGATATCGTCCGTATCTTGAACCATTGATCCAACATGCGTTGGGAACGAGTTCATGAGCGGGAAAGAGAGTGATCCCGGGATATGCTGAGCTCGGAATGCTTCGAACGGACGCGTATCAATCATCGCGACGCGCTTGGTATCGATCGTCCTGAAGTCCTTTGCGCTCATCTGAGCGGGAGCAGGAAGTTCACCAAGCACACGAGGCCCAACCTTGTTGTCCCGTTTCATATTCGCAAAGTACATCGGGGGTTCGGGCTGACCATCAAGTATGAAGTCCACAAACCCCTGCTCACTCCCCGCTGCCAGGATTGCTGGATTAAAGC
>JAEPQP010000005.1 GCA_017640485.1 Phycisphaerales bacterium
CCAGTGGGGATCCGACCCGAGGCCCAATCGTCCCATTCCCAGATGTGCCGATCCGTGCCACAGATCCCGACTTTCTGGATCTTGATCCGGACCTCGCGCGGACCCGGTACTGGGATCGGACGATCATCGACGAGCTGGAGTTCTGGTCCCGCGTGGTGCTTGATCAAGCCTCGCATCGTCCCGTTCTGGGATGGTGCGGTCGCGGGAGCGTCGTCTTGCTGCGTGGTGGTCTGGGTCATCAAAAGGTCTCACAAGCGGATCGGGTGGGAAATCTTTGAAAAACAGGCATTCTCAGCGCGATTCCTGCGTTCTCCTGATTGGTGGTCCAATCAGTTCTGAAGCGGACTATTTGTGCCCTGTCGCCGTGAATATCGTATACAGTTGCCCCCCGCAAGCCGCCGATGTTGAACCAATGGGACTCCACATTGGTATAGATCGATGGTCCACACCGTTATCGACCCTCTGAAGGGGTCTTCCAGAGCATGTCCAGAGCAAACATCAACAGCTCATTCTTCTATATCGCCAACAAGTCCAGTGGTGGCAAGGCTTTCGGTGTGCGCACCGCTCGCTCCCAACGCGCCCTGGGCGCGGCGCTCCGCAAGGACCGCCAGATCCTTGTCAAGACCTGGAAACTCCCGGATTGGGCATCCAACGAACAGGACATGTCCCTCAAAGACCACGCGGAGTTCGACGCACAGCTCGCACAACTCCTCGAGCGAGGGGTCCCGCTGACCGAAGCACTCGAGGTCGCTTCAACTGTCGTCGGATCAGCGAACGAGGACCGCATCCTGCGGCTCCGCACGCTCGTGGCTCAGGGGACCAGTTTCAGTGATGCGTGCGCTCAGGTTGGGAGCTTCGACGAAGTGACCTGTGCCGTGTACAAGGCGGCGGAGAAAACGGGCGATCTCGCCGGCGCGTGTGCGCAGTTGTCGATCGGCGCCAAGCGCCGTCTGGAAGTGTCGGGGAAAGCCGCGACGCTGATGATCTATCCCTGCATCGTCCTCGCGATCGCGTTTATCGCCGGCCTCGTCATGATGACCCTTGTTGTTCCCACGATCGGTGAATCCATGGCCAGCTCCGGGATCGAGGTCCCGACCTTCACCAAGATCCTTGTGACAGCCGGGAGCTTCCTCCGCGCCAACATCATCATCCTCATCGGAGTGATCGTGGTGACTGTTGTCGTGATGTTCCTCTGGAGGAGCACCGTCGGAAAGCTCGCGGTCTCATTGACCCGCAACATGCCCTTTGTCCGAGATGTGGTGCTCGAGCAGGAACTCACCCGCTTCTTCTCCGTCATGGGATCCATGACACGATCCGGGATTGTCCTGAGCGATGCGATCGCTGTATCCAGCGGCGTGATCGGACACCCCAAACTCAGCAAAGATCTCCAGCGTCTTCAGCTCCGCTTGATCGAGGGCGGGATCTTCCGCACGCTCATCGAGCAGGTCTCGGCGCTCCCGCTCGCGACCCGGAAACTCCTCGTCGCGGCTGACCAAGCCGGGGACCTCGAATCCGCGTTCGATTCGCTCGCGAAGGACCACGCAAAGAATGTTGACAAGAAAACAGCTCGGCTCATGGCGCTGCTCGAGCCCGTGCTGATCGTGATCCTGTTCCTGATCGTGGGAACGATGATCCTCGCGATCATGCTCCCGATGATGAACATGACCGGATCGGTCTTATAATGATTCAGACAGAACCATCGCCGAGCTTTCCGATGCTCGGTGTTCAAAACCCACGCAACACACGCTCATTTGAAGCGTTGAACCTTTGGAGTCCATCATGACCACACCACACGCACACCCAATGTCTCGCCGCCCAATCGCGCGTCCCGGCTTCTCGTTGATCGAACTCACCGCGGTGCTGGTGATCCTCGGACTCCTCATGGCGGGCGCCGCGGTCGCGGTCCCGAGCCAGATCAAGAAAGCACGCATCAAGGTCACCAAGACCTCGATGAAGACGATCAAAACCCAGATCGAGTCGTACCGCGCCGAGAACGCAGGAACTCCGCCTGCGACACTCTCCGCGCTGATCCCCTCGTTCATGGAACCCGGCGCAGATACCGATGCGTTCGAAGAGCCGTTCTACTACCTCCCCACTCCAGGCTCAACCCACGAGTACGAACTCCGCTCGTCTGGTCCAGATCGAGAGATGGGCACCGAGGACGACATCAACCTATGGACAATGGATGTGACCAAAGCCAACTAATCCGACCGATCCGAAAGCGATCTCCTGATGTACACCACCACTGCACCAACCCAATCCCGCACCCGCCCAACGGGCTCTCGCGGATCGGGAGCAACTGGTCGTGTGCCTGGGAGGCGCGGCGCGACATTGATCGAAGCGGTCCTCGCGACCGTCCTGCTCGGCATGGTCGCGGCGACACTCGCCAGCGCCGTCTCGTACATGAACGCGTCGCAGCGGCGCATGCAGCAGCGGCTCGGAGCCGCGGAGCTTGCGAATCGGTTGATGCTCCAGTACATGGACGATCAGGACGCGATGCCGAGCAAGTCGCTCCCGATCGAATACGACATGGACCTGTTCCGCTGGACACTCGATGTCGAGCCCGTGCAGTTTGAGATGTCGCAGCCACCACCCGAATCGGATGCCAACGACATCGGTTCGGGGATCAACTTCGATCGCATCCGTCTCGTCTCGATCCGTGTCTGGCTCAGCGAAGACTCGGGTGGCGCCCGAGGCTTCTCCACCGAGCTCCCCAACTCCCAGCTCACGCGACTGATCGACCCGCTCGCGTTCTCCAATCCGGACTCGCTCCAAACCATGATCGATTCCCCCGGCGGGATGGAACGGCTCTTTGAACGACTCATGCAACTCGACTCCACATCTGGAGGCGCCGCGCCATGAGCACTTCAGCCCGTTCAAACCAGTCTACTCGCGCGTTCACGCTTGTGGAGCTCACGCTCGCGATCGTGGTCGCGTCGCTCGTGATGCTCGGCGTCACAGGAGTCTTTGCCGCGGCGCGCAGCATGGATCGGATCTTCTCAAATCAGTATGAGAACTCCACGCAGCTCAACATCGCGCAGATGACGATCCGCCGAGCGTTACTCTCGCTGCAGATCGAAGAGGATCAGCGCGTCAATCCGAATGATTCAGCCGGGGTCAACACCGAGGCCGCGGGAGAGATCGAGCCGCGCCCAAGGATCATCCTCGAAACGGACCCGATCTTCGACAACTATCCGGGTGAGTGGAAACCACAGCGCCTCGAAGTGGTCCTCTCCGCACCCCCGATCGCGCTGAACATGGCGACCAAAGCCGCGGCGTGGGCGCGGATCAACGACCGCGACGCGGACTCGCTGGACTTCTCCTCGACCGATGCATCCGGAGGGATCCTCCGGTCAGTATTTGAACTGCGTCCCGACGGCAGCCGTGAAGCGATCATGCGCCGCGTGGGGATCATGGATCCGGATCAAGAAGCCGACGAGCGGTACCTCCAGTCTTTACAGGCGCTCCAGTCTGGACGAGCCGTGGAGGGATGGACGCTCTGGTGGCGACCGATTCTCTACACTGAGAGTTTGTACCTCCGCGATGGAGGGATCCCGCTCGAAGACACGGCGGGGACTGAAGACGAGATCCGCTTCCGTCTCGCGGGCGCGATCCCGCTGGTCAGCGACATCGACCTGTGCTCGTGGACGGTCTACAAGAGCGACGAGAAGATCAACGAATACGAAGCGCTCTCCATGAGCAGTCTCCCGGCGTATGCCGAGTTCGAGCTGCTGCTCAACAGCGACCAATACGCGACCTGGATGTTCGAGATCGACTGGGTGCTCGGCGAGGATCCGCTCGAACTGAGCGAGGATGATGATGCTGCAGCGGTCAACGGCGAAGACGCCGACGGCAACAACGGGGCCGGTGGCGGAAACAACCAGAACGACAACGGGCGCCCAGGAGGTGGAGTTCGTGTCCCGAACCCAAACAACCAGAACAACATGGGGAGCAGAGGGGAATCCTAACCAACCATGACGATCGCACCGATCCATCCAAGAGCATCGACTACGCAGTCCCGCACGCGCGGGTTTGTGATGCCCATCATCATCCTGCTGATGGTGGTGGTCGGGTTGACGATCTCGTTGTCGCTCAGACGGCTGTCTGCTCAGCAGCTCGTCGTCGCGAGACAGGTCAGCGCGTACTACGAGCACCATTCTGGACGCGGACTCCAAGAAGCGATCGGCGCTTGGCTCAGACAACAGAACGGCCGCGAGCTCGACGAGGTCCTTGAGCCCAACACGGGCAAAGCGATGGACATCATCCTCTCCGATGGATCCGTCGTCTCGATCTCGCTCTTTGATGCGCAGGGAACCATGCTCTCGGATCTCTCCAGCGTCGGGGTCAATCAGATCGACGAAGTGGGACTCTCACTCCAGATCCTCTCGCGGAATGTCGGCACCGAGGAGTACATGCAGTACACCCGCCCGTTCGGACCATCGGGGGTGAGTGTCCACACCGCTCCGGAGATTGTGCTCCGATCGATCGGGGAATCGGTCGCCGAGGGGAAGGGGATCCGGTTTGCGGATGACATCAAACTCATCCGAGACTCTGGAGAGCGGATCACACGCCAGATGCTCGTCGAGTCCGCAACCCGCGCCGGCGTCAACTCCGAACAACGAGCAGCGATCCTCAGACGATTCTCGACCGATGTGCAGATCTGGGGGGTCGTCGTCGAGGTCCGAGGCGGCCGCGGATTGAGCAAAGGGCGTTTATTGGCCCGATACGGGGGGATCACCCGCATCCGATCCAACACCGGACGGCGATCCGCAAGCAATGCAATGGAAATTGGTGCGTTCTATACATGGAAAGACCTCGGTATCGACAGTCAGAGCATCGATCCAGCCGATCTGTACTAAAGCAAATGCGTATCCTGATACAGCCGATGGGTATGGTCCCTTCGGTTGATCCGGAATCGCTGGATTCAGTGAAAGAGTGAGTTCATCAATGAGTGCGATTATCTCAAGAACCAAAGCGAAACGACTGACACTCGTCTACCAAGCCGCGGCCGTTGTCTGCGTGCTCGGAGGAGTCGCCGTCGGAGTTATCGGACTCCCCGAATCCTCCGCGATTGCTAAAATCAATGATGTCTCGCAGAATCCGATCCCTTCGAACCCGGTCCTGCCATCGGGGACCACTGAGACAACACCGACCAGCACCCCACCGACCTTCAAAGCACGCATCGAACCCGCCGGGATCGCGGCACGACTGAGTCTCCTCGATAACGCACCACGCGTGACATCCGTTCCAGAAGTGGTGACCACCGAGGACAATGAGGTTGAGTATGTTGAGGATTCGACAGAAGGAATGCTCGCAAAGCGCGTCCGCTACACAGGATACATCAGCGACTCGAACAACCCGCTCGCGTTCATCCGGATCGATGGAACGCAGCGCATTGTCCCTCAGGGCGGGATCGCTCAAGCGGGATCAATGAGCATGGATGATCTAACGATCACCACCGTTCGGCCGCAGTTCATCATGGTTTCCGATGGGAATGTCGAGGACCGGATCATGCTCGCGGACAAGATCGGTTCTGCGAGCACGATATCCAGCGAGTCAATCGAAGCCGCACCGGTCCGTCTCACAGAAGCGGATATCGTGCTGACTCCAGAAGAGCTCGCGTCACTCGAGGGGCTCTCCCCTCGCGAGCGCGGGCTTCGTGAACGGATGCTCAAGCGATCCAAGCTCGGCCGCGAGGTTCAACAGAAACCGATGGAGCCATTGGCATCGTTCCGTGCAGGCCTCGGCGCGCGTGATCGACCTGCGAATGCTCAATCAGAGAACTCGAGAGCACAACCCAATCGGAACGATTGATTTCCATCACGCCCCCAACGGGTACGTCCAGCACACTCCTCCCCAGCACCACGAGCATCATCCTTGAGTGACCGAATCTGTTATCTCGAACGCACCGACCGGGGGCTCTCGCTCGACGGGATCCGTCTGATCGGCGCACACAGCGATGATCAATGGCGATCAACCGTCCGGGGCACCCCCGATGCAGTGCTCGAGATGGTCGACGACGCCGCGGTCTGGATCAGACAACGGCTCAAAGCCGGGGGTGGGACTTCGAAGTCACTCCCGATCCTCTGTCTGGACACCGATGGCGCCGTCTGCACATGGACCAAGCCGGAGGATACGAGTCCCGAGATGATCTCCGCCGCGATCGAGCAGCTCGAATCCGACCAGGATGACGACGCTTTGGAGGGCGCGAACCACTCCACGATGGGTGAGCGGTTCCCGAACCTCCCGCTCGAAGTGCACTACCAGCCGCTGAGCGACGAACAGACTTCCGAAGGCTCTCGACGGGCGGTCATCGCGACCCCGGATGTCCCCGCTCGATTGCTGATCGACGAGCTCGACTCGATGGGGATCCGGATCGGACGCGTCGAGAACTTGTGGACCTTCGTCGCTCGTGCGTGGGATCCCGGCGCCCGCACCAATACCTCAACCAGAGGATCTCAGCGTGTCGTCACGACGGATGATCCGGTGTGTGCGTGTGTTGTGCTCGATTCGACACGCGACCGGATGGTGTGGACTTGGTCCAAAGAAGGCGAACTCATCGCGGCTGGATCGATGCGTGTTGGTCACAGCGCCCACGGCCCGACACTGCACGAGAGCGATCTCTCCAGACTCTGCGCGGATTGGATCGGATGGGCATCACAGATCGGTGTCTCCCCGCTGCGGATCGTGATGGTGACCCCAGAACCGAATCAGGACATTGATCCGGATGACGACTCCGGAACCCAAGGTGCTCATCAAGGACTCGATCGGGCGCAGATCGCGCGGGTATTCTCGACCCACTGGCCGACGGCGACTACGGATCTGATCCATGAAGCGGACCCGATCCAGAAAACACTCCGCGTGGCGCTCGAAGCGGAAGAATCCAATCGATCCACCAGCACTTCATTCTCATCGCTCACCAATCGACCCGGCCGATCACACAGAGCGATGTACCGATGGGCGAGTCTCGCGCTCATCCTCGGCGGCGCGGCGATCGGGTGGACCGGATGGACCCTCTACAGTCGGGGCTTGGAAACGGCTCAACAAGCCAAGGATGTTCGCTCACAGATGGTTGAGCAGATCATGACGCTGCAGCCACCACTCTCGCCTGAGAGTCTCCGTATTCCAACAGTCGAACTCCAAGCTCGACTCAACAAGCTCCGTACTGAAACCGGACCGATGCAGGTCACGCCGACTAAACCGATTCTTGAGGAACTCGAAACGATCTCCTTTGTACTCGGGATGTCGGGTATCGAGATCGATTCGATCCAGCTCACCCATACGCTTGCGAAACTCAAAATCCGTGTTGACGAGGATGATCTCTCGCTCGCAGAACAAATCAACGAGTCACTCCGTTCAATCCAGGGATCAACTCTCCAGTGGCGTCCACAGCCTGAGCTTGTGAAACGCGGGAACAAAATCGAAGCTTCCTTCACCGCTGTCTGGGACGCAGGGAGCAGTTCATGAGTACTCTGGATAGCCAAGCCAGGCTTAGCGCCGACGATCGCTACGAGCTCGCATCCCGCGCGATGATGCACGAGCGTCGATCGCGCCCAGCTCATCTAGTTGCGTTTGGGGTTCTGGTCTTCGTTATTGCATTGCTTTTCCTCGCGTTTGCGTGGAGACACAACTCCGCCGCAGAATCCAAGCTCTTATCGAATAGTGTCGCGGCTATCAATGTCGAGCAGATGATGGATCAGATCAACCAGCTCGAACTTGCACTGCTCGAGAATCCAGAAGACGACATCTTCCAACCCATCCCCGACATCCTCACCCGCATCACACGCATCGGTGAGCAGGTCGGGCTTCAGAATCCCATCGGTCTGCCGCGGAACACACCCCCACGCACAGAGGGGTCCGCTCGATTGATGAGTTATCCCTACACCGTTCGCGATCAATCGCTGGAGTTGATCCTCGAGTGGATCCAGCAAACACAAGAACAGATCCCAGGCTTGCAAGCGCGGGAAGTGACCATCAATCTCAATGCCCAGAGTTGGGTCGTGAAGGTCACGCTGACCCGATACGAGCGGATCCAGTAAACCGAGTACACCCGAAAGCCAATCCCAGAGCCTGACCAAGGAGTCTCCCTGTGACGACCCAGAACCCTAGACCAACCATGACTCTCCTCGCTCTTGCATCTTCCGGTGCTGTGCTGCTCGGTAGTTTCGCCGTGGGATGCTCTTCGAGCAGTTCACGCGATCGAGCCGTGCAGCAGGATATGAATCAAGCAGAGATGCAGCGCTCTCGCGCCAAAGCGATCGAGTACTTCCAGCAAGCGTCCGAACTCCATGAGAACGGCGAGTACGACAAAGCGCTCGACAAATACCGCGAATCCATCGAGCAGGACAACACGCTCTTCGCGGCGTGGAACAATATGGGTCAGCTCTTGATGCAGCAGAAGAACTACGCCGACGCGGTCGCGGCCTACAAAATCGCATCAGACCTCCAGATCAATGATCCGCGCCCAGACTACAACATCGGTCTCGCGTACCAGACCATCGGATGGGGCAAGGAATCCTACACCCACTTCCAGCGCTCGCTCGATCGGGATCCGAACTATCTCCCCGCGATCCGCGGAGCGGTGCGCAGCGCAGAGATGCTGGGGGTCGGCGACCAACGCGTGCTCGACTTCATTCAGAACGGGCAGCTCCGCGAGACAAACGATCAGTGGCGCGAGTACTTCGATCGCCAGCGTTTCCGTGTTGAGAAACTGATCGAAGAGAACACCTGATCACAGAAATCAATCAGAGTCGCTCGGCCGCGAGCGATGCGAGTTCGGAGCGTTCGGTCTTCGCGAGCGTCACATGACCGACCATTCCCAGTCCACGCATTTTCTCCACGGCGTAGCTCAGCCCGTTGGATGATTCATCGAGATAGGGATTATCGATCTGACCGATATCACCCGTCAGGATGAGCTTCGTCCCTTCACCCACACGCGAGACAATCGTCTTAACCTCGTGCGGCGTCAGGTTCTGCGCCTCGTCCACGATCATGAACTGGAGCGGGATCGATCGGCCTCGGATATAGGTGAGTGGTTCGAGCACCAATCGACCATCGGCGACGAGTTTGTCGATCCGCTGCTCGGTTGTTTTGGACTCCGGCGCTTGGTTCGGTGAGCCGCGGGTCGAGAGCAGGTACGACAGGTTGTCGAAGATCGGCTGCATCCACGCGCCGAGTTTCTCATCCTTATCACCCGGCAGATACCCGATGTCGCGCCCCATCGGCATGATCGGACGAGCGACGAGCAGTTTGTCGAAGCGCTCTTCCTGAAAGACCTTGGTCATCCCCGCAGCGATCGCGAGCAGGGTCTTTCCGGTCCCCGCGCTTCCCAATAGGGTGACAAGCTTAATCTCGTCGTCGAGGAGCATGTCCATCGCCATGGTCTGCTGCGCATTGCGGGCCATGATCCCGAAGGTTGGTTTGCGCTGACCCGCAACGGGGATCAGGTGCTCGGTGTCGGTCAATCGACGAGCAAGCCCGGAGTGGGTTTCGTCCTGAGCATCCGACAGGATCACATACTGGTTTGGGGTGATCTCGCGGGTGTACTTCTCCCCCTGTGCGTTCTCGACCTCAAGATACGGCTCGAGACGATCGATCGGCATCATCCGGTCCGCGTACAGGTCATCGATGATGTCCCGGCTTACTTGCAGCTCGGTGTACCCCTGATACAACCGGTCCGCATCCACGCGCTGGTCGCGGACATCCTCGGACTTGATCCCCAGCGCGTCGGCTTTGATCCTTGCCGCGAGATCCTTTGAGACAAACACCACCCGGTGATTGGCGCGGTGCAGCGACCACGCCGTCGAGATGATCCGGTTGTCGGGCATGTCTTTCGACAGCAGCGGCGGTCGATCATGATCCTCAACATCAATACTCAGCCATCCCGTCGCGCCGCTGGACTGGACACCGAGTTTCGCGAGCGAGACCCCCTCGATGAGCTTCCCGTGGACGCGCAATCGATCGAGCTGGCGGATCGCCGTGCGTGCGTTGCGCCCGACATCGTCCTCACGACGCTTCATCGTGTCGAGTTCTTCAAGGACAGGGTACGGGATCACGATGTGGTTCTCTTGGAACACAAACATCGCGTTGGGGTTGTGCAAGAGGACATTGGTGTCAAGCACATAGTACTTGATGGAAGAACTGGTATTTCTGGAATCGCTCATATCGCTTCGCTGGAGCGAGCCGGTCATTGCGACGCGCCCAGCAGGGTCTCCTGGTTGGATCGATCTCTCTCTGATCGATGTCTACAGCATATCGCGCCTTGTGGTTGTGTGCGAACCGGGTCGCTCGGATGGACTGCTGAATGCGTAGATCAACTCAGAACCCGTTGACGATGACCATGACCACGAGCACCGCCGCCGCGGCTCCTGCGAGCATGAGCTTGATCACCATCGAGATCAGACGCCCCACCGCTGCGCCCGAACCGGACCGGACCGAATCTTTGAAGGTCCGCTTCGCGACCCCGCGTTCTGCGATGAACGCGCCAGCTCCAGCACCCAGCACGCCTCCGATGATGGACCCGATGATCGGGAGTACGAACGATCCCGCGATCGCGCCAACAAGCGTGCCGATGACGGATCCGACCGCGCCGCTGCGGGATCCGCCCATGCGTTTGACACCCAGTGCTGATGCGATGAAATCGACAAGCTCGGAGGTCGCCGCGATCAGGATGATCGTGATCACCGTCCACCACCCGACATACTCGGGGACCCAGAGCGCCAGGATCGCGGAGCACAGCGCCATCATCCAGATCCCAGGCAGGGTGATCGCTGTCAGGGAAATCCCGACAGTCACCACGATCAAGATGATAGAAAGCACCAACCAGAACATCAGCACCACTCCTTGGATGAGGATGCATCATATCTGACTGACGATTCAATCACCGATCGACGGCTTGTGAGACTGAGCAGACGGGTATTCATTCCCCATCTTCTTGGGAACCGAACGCTCGCACTTCCATCGCGAGGATCCAGTCTTCGACCAGCGCATGCTGGTAGGTATCGACTTTGATCTCTTTTCCGCCGTGGGATGGATGGGTGTTGTTGAGCTTGAGGAACACAATGAACTTGTCCCACTTCCGCTTATCGACCTCTTCGAGGTGTGCAGGAGTGATCGCGATCGGTCCGGGGACTGTCAGTGTCATCGAGTCCGCTTCCCACGAGTACTTCTGACGCACGACCTTGATGATGTTGACGAGCATCCAGAATCCGATCACCCAGCAGACGACCATGATCGCCCACTGTGATGGGATGTCGTAGCCCTTGAGCGGCTTGGGGATCGAGGAGGTCGAGCTCCATCGTGTCTTGAGTTCGGTCAACTCATCGTTGGGGAACTCGATGATCGTGTTCTCTGGCTTGAGTTCGCCGATGGTCTTCAGACCCTTGAGCCAGTCGTATCGAGCGTTGCGGGCTGTTGAGCGGAGTCTGCTCGACGAGCTCTGGTTCTGTGCATCATTCAGATTCTGCTGTCGGCGGGTCGGATCGCTCAGTTCTTCGAGTGTTGCGACCGGATCAGCGATGCTCGTGTTGCGCTCGAAGTACCCAAACTCCTCGCTGCTCGCGGCTTTCGCGGCTTCGAGGTATTGCATCTTTGCCCAGTCTGCGAAACGCTGACCACGATTCGGGTACGCGATGGTCGCGTCGTACAAGCCGTACGCACCGAACCCGATCACAAAGAAGGTGATCAGGAAGAGCTTGATGCTCCATTTTTTGTTCAGCGGTGCTTTCGCACAATCCTGCGTGACATGCTCCGGCGTTTCATTTGATTCCGCTGGCGCTGAGTCGTTTGATGGATCGATCGCCGGGGAGTCGGTTGGTGAGGAATCATCGGGGGTGTGTGGTGTGTCGCTCATGAGATCCCTATGTGCTTGACGCGTTGGTCTGAATAATCTGATCAGTTTAAGAATATATGTCAAAAATGAACAGTTGGTTCGTCCAAGCCGGACATTCTCTTAATCGGCCATCTCTCGGACCCGGCTTCATCTGATCCGTGCTTTCGAGCATTTCCATGCAGAATTGAGCGGATTCTTAGGTTGTGGATCCAACATCTGGATTCGGATGCCGAGTGAGAAGCGATTCTGGAGTGTGGATTATTTCTTGGAATCGAACTGATCCATCCGCGCCATGGCGGCTGCCCACCAGACCGCGGACCGCTTCTCGTGCTCCGGGATCTTGAGAAGCGTGGAGTAGCCACCCTCGTCGACCCGCTTAGCGGGGATCCGAGGCGTGCGAAACCCGAACTTGAGCGCCCGCGTCAAGAATCCGGAATGCACAGCACGAAAGCGGGCGCCGGCATCGAGTTCCTTCTTAGAAAGCTTCCCGTTCCAGATCATGCGTGGATGATACCAGACAGATCCGGATGAGCCAACCGCAATTTCGAGTTGCCGACAGCGGTAGCGGTTGAGGGAGAAGCGGCGGGGACCTACGATCGAGGTTCAGACCCGCTCTGGTTGACGCCCGGGCCCGATGCACGGGTGGCCTGTGAACCTGGTCAGGGCTTGACCGCAGCAGCCATAAGCAGCCGTCGCCCGGTGCCGTTGGTGTCCTGGGCGTCAACCAGCGTGGGTCGACACAGCGAGGTCGCGAACGGAGCATTCTTCAGGTTCCTTCACCGATTTCACCCCCCCTACTATCACCCATGGCTTACACCGCGCTCGCTCGTAAACACCGCTCACGCACCTTTGATACCGTCATCGGACAGGAACCGATCGCCAAGACGCTCCAGGCCGCGATTGATTCGGATCGTGTCCATCATGCGTACCTGTTCATCGGGACACGCGGGGTCGGGAAGACCTCGATGGCGCGGATCTTCGCGAACGAACTCAACAACCCGGATCACAAGGACGACATCGCCAACGCGGTCTTCTCGGGTCAAGACACCGATGTCATCGAGATCGACGCGGCGTCGCACAACAAGGTCGAGGAAGCTCGCGAGTTGATCGCGAACTCCGCGTACCGACCGATGCGTGGACACTACAAGATCTACATCATCGACGAGGTCCACATGCTCTCGACCGCGGCGTTCAACGCGCTGCTCAAGACGATGGAGGAGCCACCCGAGCATGTGAAGTTCATCCTCTGCACGACCGAAGCGCACAAAGTCCCCGCGACGATCCAGTCGCGCTGCCAGCGGTTTGATTTCCGCAATATCCCGGCGCCGAGGATCGCGGAGCATCTCTCGGCGTTGCTCGATCAAGAAGGATTCAAAGCAGACCAAGAGCTGGTCTTCACACTCGCTCGGCTTGGGAACGGATCCATGCGCGACGGGCTCTCGCTCCTCGATCGGCTCATGGCGTCTGGAGAGAAACAACTCACCGTACAACTCCTCGAAGAACTGCTCGGACTCCCAGATCGCACGATCGTCGGCGAGTTGATTGATGCAATCGCGGGCGGAGATCCGGCGACTGTGCTCCGCGCTACGGGTCAACTCCTGAGCAAAGGGACAGCACCAGAGCAGGTCCTCTCAACGCTCCTCGAGCGGTTCCGCGATCTCATGGTCCTCGGCGCGTGCGGCGTGGATACGGATCTGGTCGAACTGTCCGATGATGCTCGCAAGAACGAGCTCGAACGCGCGCAGCAGTTCGACGCCGCGGCGATCGTGCACATGATCGCGCTGTGCGAATCGGTCCAACGAGCACTCAAGTCATCCCCGGCCCCTCGCGCCCTGATCGACGCGTGCATGGTCCGGCTCGCGATGACGGAGAAAATTGCTGATCTGACTGCGCTGGTCCAGAGCGGAACGCCAAGCGGAAAAAAATCCTGAGGGCGGCGTCGGCTCCAGAAACACTCAGCCGACCGTCGCCCACATCCAACACTTCGAAAACACCAAGCAAGCCGAGGGTACAACCGAATCCTGAACCGGTGCGCCACGAAGCGCCCGAGACAGAGCGGACACCAGGCAGGCGGGTGGATTTCAATCCATCCCCGGCTCCAAAGCCGTCCACACCCACGCCCGCTCCTGAACAGGAAGCTCCGCAGGAGCCGATCGCGCCGCCGAGCAATCTGCCGACCCCTGAAGAAGCGTCGGAGCACCCGCTGGTTCAAGCGGTTCTCAAGACATTCGACGGCACTGTGAAGAATGTGTATCCACGAAGGTAATCATCATGCTCGACAAACTCAAAGCGATGCAGGCACTCGGCTCGCTGATGAAGAACAAGGAACAGCTCGCTGAAGCGGGTGACCGGATCAAAGCCAAGATGGACGCGATGCGCGTCGAGGGCGAAGCCGGGGGCGGTGCGTGCAGAGCGATCGTCAACGGCAAAATGAAACTGCTGGATCTCACACTCGACCCCGCACTCCTCTCAGGGATGGCGGTCGATGACAAAACCCGAGAGCTCGCGACCACGCTGATCAAGGACGCGATCAACAACGCGACCGACAACGCTCAGCGTCAGGTCCAAGCGATGATCGCGAAGGAAGCGGAGGAGATGGGTCTGGGTGATCTCGCTCCGCAGCTCGGCGGACTCCTGACTTGAATCCAGCCGTGCGTGTTCAACAGACCGCGGGTCCGCTGTGCGTGCGGATCGATCGAGAACCGGTCGAGCTCCCGACCCAGCACACCGATCCGGTCGAGCATGCATGGTCGCGGCTTCAAGCCTCCAACCCACGCTACTTCAACGGTGGGATCCTCTCCTTTGCATCGTTCGATGTGAACTCAGGAACAATTCACGCACGAGCCGAGCAGTACAAGCACCATGCTGTACGCGAAACAGTTGATCTCGGAGTAACCCTTCTTGCGGTCACCGGCGTGCTCGTTGCACGCGATCAAGACGGAATCGAACGATTCATGATCGGCAAGCGATCGCCGACGACGCATCGGTACGGGAATCTCTGGGAGTTCGGTCCCTGCGGCGGGATCGACCAGCCCGCTACTGATGTCCAGATGCTCGACCAAGAGATGATCCTGCAAGAACTCCGCCGAGAGTGCATCGAGGAAGCGGGGATCGATCTGAGCAGCTCATCCATCACACCGATAGCGCTGGTCCATGACGATTCGGTGGGGTCGGTGGATGTCGTTTATCGCGTGCACCTCGCGTCGATCCCCCAGCAGCGTGCAAACTGGGAGTATCTGGAGTGCGACTGGTTGAGTCTGAGCGAACTCCAGGAGCGGATCGGAGCGGACCCAGATCAGTTCATCCCGACCGCGATCCCGATTGCTCGCTTGCTGGACGCACTGAAGGATGAACCGAGCGACTAGGATTGCGTGATGTCCAACCAGACGACGACCGACACAACGACCGACCCATCGAGTTCGCTCGCGGATCAGACCATCGCGGGCTATCTCGGTGCGCTCAACTCCAAATCCCCCACTCCCGGAGGGGGCGCTGTCGCGGGAACCTGCGGAGCGACCGGCGCTGCGGTCGCCGGGATGGTGGTGCACTACACGCTCGGCAAGAAGAAGTACGCCGAGCATGAAACAGCCAACGCGAAGCATCTCGAAACCCTCTCTGCAGCGCAGCGAGCGTTTCTGACGCTCGCCGACGACGACGCTCGCGGCTACGGCGAACTCAACAGCCTGTGGTCGCTCCCCGAGTCGGACCCAGTCCGGAAGGAGCGATGGTCAGCCGCGGTTGCTGGAGCGATCGCGCCTCCGAAGCAGATGCTGAGTCTGTGTGTTGAAGTCATGTCCGTCATCGAAGGTCTGGTCGAAACCACCAACACGCAGCTCAAATCCGATCTCGCGGTCGCGGCCCACACCATCCGAGGCGCGGCGCACAGCGCGGCGTGCAACATCCGGATCAATGTGCCGCTCCTTGAAGAAAGCCAACAACAGGATGTGCTTGAAGACTCCGCTCGCAAGCTCTCCATCATCGACACGCTCTGCGAGCGCATCGAGGGATTGACACAATGACCGACACCCCTCCAGTCCAGCTTGAGTCCTTCCCGGCACAGGTGGTTGATCTCGCGCAGAACCCCAAGATCATCGAGCTCGCATCCGTGCTCAAAGCCGCGAGCTCGACGACGGATCCAGCGCAGATGCTCAGCCAGTTCGGTCCTTGGGTCGCGAATCGCTCCCCGCGTGATGCGTTTGTTTCGATCTCTCGTCGTGGTCTTGCAGATGGTTCGTACAAGTTCACACGCGTGATGAACAACGCGGGCGGGAGCCCAGACCCTGAGAACCCGACACCAAGTCCTTGGGACTCCTGGGACACACTCGAGACCCATCAAGGCGGGCTCGTGTGGGAACTCATCAAGACCCCCGAACCCAAACTCATCAATCATGTGGATCTCATGCAAGACCCGGTCTTCTGCAAAGTGCTGGGTCCGATGTGTTCGGAGCTCAAAGCGATCGCCGCGATCCCGGCGTACGAGAACGGCCAAGCTATCAACTGGTCGCTGAGTTTGTACAAAGATCCCGAATGGAACAACCTCAGCGAGTTTGAGATGGGGTTCCTCGATCTGAACATGATGGGCACCGCGACGCGGAACCTTGTCTCGCGCCGGAAAGTCGAAGAACTCAACGACGAACTCGAGAAGCAACTCAGCGAGATGGGTCGTATCCAACGCGCCCTGATCCCGGCGACCAATCCATCGCTCGATGGATACTCACTCGCGACGAGTTACGAGCCGAGTATGCAAGCGGGTGGTGATTTTTACGACTACTTCCAGTTCCCCGATGGTCGTCTCGGGGTCATGATCGCGGATGTCGCGGGTCACGGCGCCGCAGCCGCGACTGTCATGGCGATGATGGGCGCGTACATCCGCGCCTACGGCGAGCGCCAAGAGATCATGCAATCGGAACCCGATCCGGTGGATGCCGCGAAGTACCTCAACGCGGCGCTGCTGAGTTCCCCGCTCCCGAGTGTGTTTGTCACGGCGTTCATCGCGGTGCTCGACCCTACGAGTGGGACAATTAACTGGACGCGCTGCGGTCACAACCCGCCTCGGATCCGCGGCGTCGATGGGACAATCCGCACGCTCAACGAACCCGGGACTCTCCCGCTTGGGGTCATTGAAGATATCCCGGCACTCGCGCTCTCGAGCACACTTGAGGAGGGCGAAACCCTGATCCTCTACACCGATGGCATCACAGAAGCCTCGCGACCCGCCGACAACGAGAGCGGGTTTGAGATGTTCGGAGAGGACGGGCTCGATAACGCGCTCACCAAGTGCACCGGTCAGCCCGAATGTGTGATCGACTCGATCAACACCGCCCTCAACGAGTTCACTGGGACGAATCTCCAGAACGACGATCGCACGATGGTGGTGGTCCGTCATACGCATCCGGATGATCCATCATGAGCAAGCGCCCGCTCCCGAACACAGATCAGGAATGGTTCGACCACCCCGACCCGACCGGAGAGACCAGCACCGGCGAGGTCGGGCTCCGCTTCACATGCACACAGTGCGGCGGGTGCTGCACGGGACCGACCGGGTTTGTGCTCTTTACCGATACTGAGTCCCAAGCGATGGCGCGGGATGTCGGAGTCACGCACGACGAGTTTATGGAACGCTACACGCGCGACACGATCGTCGGACGATCGCTCAAAGAAACCAAAACCAAGTTCGGATACGACTGCGTCTTTCTGGATCGTGATGAACAGGGAAAGGCGCTGTGCAAAATTTATAAGACGCGCCCGACACAGT
Organism: Phycisphaerales bacterium; assembly: GCA_017640485.1. GTDB lineage: Bacteria > Planctomycetota > Phycisphaerae > Phycisphaerales > UBA1924 > UBA1924. The sequence goes on from JAEPQP010000005.1 coordinate 17,586, forward strand.
GCAGGACCTGGCCGTTCTGGAGATCGAATCTCGAATCCGCCGAAACCTGGGCCGAGGAAGCCGAGGACTGTCCCGGCATGAATCAGGGCGAACTCCACACGACACAGCACATCCGATTGACGCGTGATCGGGTCGATATTTAATCAGTACAACTGAAACGAAGCGTGATCCGCTTAGTCTTCCGGCACATCGTCGGAGGTCACGATCTCGGTGAACTTGGCGCGGAGTTTCTTGGTGATCGGCCCCTCGCCTTGCGAGATGGTGTGCGTCTTGGTGACTTCGAGATCGGTGTGCTCGAGTACCTCGCGGACCGCGATCATCTCAGCCGCGGATCCGGTCAAGAAGACCTCATCGGCGCTGAGCACTTCATCGAGCTCGAAGTACCGCTCCTCGATCTCAACATCACACGCGGGACACAGCACATCCTTCACGAAGCGCCTGGTGATCCCTTCGAGAATCCCGACATCGCTTGGTGGGGTAAAGACCTTGCCGTCCTTGACGACGAAGATGTTGTCTCCGGATCCTTCTGCGACCTTGCCGTCAGTCGAGAGCATGATCACCTCGAGGAGTTGCTCGGATGGTTCGGTGATCCCCATCTTCTGGGAGAGGTGGATCGCTTCGCACTTCGCGAGGATGTTGTTGAGGTAGTTGAGCGTCTTGATGCGTGGGTCCAGACACTCGATCGGGGTCTTCGGACGATTCGCGACCACAACGCGCATGCCTTGCTCGTACATCTCAGGCTCAAAGAGGGAGATTTTGTCAGCGATGCAGATCACGCCGGGTTCAGGACATTGGTATGGATTCAGTCCGAGTGTTCCGACGCCGCGGGTGACGACGAGACGGATGTACCCGTTCTGGATGCCGTTGGCTTCGATGCATTTGCGCTGAATCTCGACCATTTCTTCGCGTGAGACATGGCTCTCGAGATCGATAAAGATCTGCTCGCAGCACTTGTAGAGGCGGTCCATGTGCTGCTCGCACTTGAAGATCTTGCCGTTGTAGACACGGATTCCTTCGAAGACGCCGTCGCCGTAGAGGAGCCCGTGATCGAAGACAGACACGGCAGCCTCGTCCTTCGGGACAAGCTGACCATTCACCCAGATGTATGGTCGGCGTGAGGCATCCAGACCAGATTGGGTCTCGGTTGCAGATCTGACGCTCGGCTCGCTGGTCATCTGGGTCATGTTGTCCTCCATGTTCGTGTCCTTCGCTCGCTCGAATCCTCTCAAGCGTGTTTCTATTCTAGCTGTACACCCTCTCAGAGGCTGCAGTTCAGAGCATTCTGCTGTCCATTTATCCGTACAAAGACCTGATAAACATCCAATTCATCGGTAATTTGGGCAACCAAGTCGAAGATATTTCTCGCTCGGGAAACCAGAATCACCTGTTTCTGCGTCGATCATGCACCGAACTTGCACAGATCGTGGTCCGTTCGGTCGCGATCATGCCGTGGACGCAATCTCGGGGAGTCCATTTGGGGCTCAATCAGCTCCGGATCTCGGCGTTGAGTTCCGATTTCGCGACGCTTGCGAGCTGGTCCATCTGCGGATCGACCTCCTCGTGCGTCAGGGTCCGATCATCATCGCGGAACTGGAGACGGAGCGTGACGGATTTCTTGCCTTCCCCGACCTGCTTGCCGCGATAGACGGAAACCATCTCGTATCCCACGCATTTGGCGAGTGATTGGGAACGCGCGAGTGTCTCGATCGAGCTCCAAGGGGTGGTTTCGGCAACGATCAGCGACAGGTCACGTTCGATCCCAGGATACGCCGGGAGCAGCGATGCTCGCGAGATCGGAGGGAACGGCGCGATCACATCTTCGATCCAGAGTTCCGTCGCGATGTATTCCCCAGTCAATCCTTCCGACTTCTTCGCGGCATCTGACAGCACACCCACCGAACCGAGCTCGATGGTGTTCCCGTTGTGCTCGACAGTGATGGTCGCGTGCGCGTCTGCGGCGAACCCGCCGTGAACCGGTTGGGATGGGTTGAGTGTGACCGGGACATCGCCGCCAAAACTGAGTGCGACGACCGACTCGATCGTTCCTCGCATCATGCGGACGCTCCGCTGGATGTCATCGTGCTTCGCGGACTTCCCGGCGTACTCAACATCCATCAGCAGCGCAAGCTGTCGGCGCTCGATCGTGTCGGTCGTGCCTTCTTTCTGAGCGAAGCACGATGCGATCTCGAAGAGGCGCACCCCGCCGGGAGTGGTCGCACGCGCGTCCTGGTTTGCCTTACGGCTGTACATCAATCCAAGCAGCACAGACGGACGCAGCGTTGGCTCCGCTTTGCGGCGGTCATCATCAACCGCGACATTCTCTTGACCCGCGCGGAGGAACATCTGTCCCTTCTTGGGATTGGTGAAGCTGTAGGTGATCGTCTCAAAGAATCCCATGCCGCTCAAGCACGATCCGATCGCACGCACGGCACGCTCGGACTGCTGCGGCTCGCGGATCTTGACGCAGACCTTCTCTGACGCCGGGACCACAGCGAGTGATCGGGCGCGAGCGACCTCTTCGATCAGATCGATCTCGCGCAAGAGGTCGTGGCTGCGGTGCGGCGGGATCGCGCATCGCAGCGTTTCCCCTGTGATTTCGGTGCGGATGGACAATCCATTAAGGAGTTCTGCGATTTCCTTGGGATCCGAGTGCACGCCGAGGATGACATCACAGCGCGAGGGACGCAGCTCGATGATCTTCTCCTCTGGGAGCGGTGATCCCTGGCTCAAGACGCCCTCGGCGAGCTCGGCGCCAGCAACCTCGCAGATCAACTGCACAGCACGCTGTGCCGCGTAATCGATCGTGCGCGGATCGATCCCACGCTCGAAACGGAACGCGGCATCGGTGCGGATGTTCAATCGCCGTCCGGTATTGCGGACGGTCACGGTGTCCCAAGTTGCCATCTCGAAGACCACGGTGGTGGTGTTCTCGTCGACCTGCGAATCATGACCCCCGATGATCCCGGCGAGAGACTGCGGCCCGTTCGCATCCGCAACCACCAGATCCGAACTCTTGAGTTTGTGCTTCCCGGCGTAGAGCGTGTTGACCTCTTCGCCGTCTTTCGCGTAGCGGACCTGGAGTTCGTGTCCCGCGAGTTTGTCGTAATCAAAGACATGGCACGGATTGCCGAGCTCGAGCGTGATGAAGTTGGTGATGTCCACAACATTGTTGATCGAGCGCTGACCCATGGATTCGAGCGCTTTGACGAGCCAATCCGGGGACGGTCCCACTTTGACATTGCGGAGCAAACGAGCCGTGAACAGCGGGCAGACATCGGGAACCGCGTTGTTGAGCTTGAGATCCCCCTCGATCGATGCACCGGTCGGCATGCTTGCGAGTTCCGGCATCATCAGCGTGCGCCGGTTGTCGGTATAACGAGCCGCGGCGATCTCGCGGGCGATCCCGATGTGTCCCAGACAATCTCCGCGATTGGAGGTCACTTCGACATCGAGGACCATGTCGCCGTCGTCGAGGGGTTTGTACTCCTCGATCGGCATCCCGGCTTCCGTCAGGATGTGGTCCGCTTCCTTCGGAGTGAGGTCCGCAGGGGAGAGGTACTGGTTGAGCCATTGCATTGAAATATCCATAGGACTGCAAGGATAGCGCGCGTGGCGTGGATGCATAGACTGGTTCATGCGACGATTCGCCACATTCTCAGTCCTGATGACCGGCTTGCTGTTCCTCCCGGGATGTCGGACCTTCGCTCCGGAGGTCCCGGATCGTCGGCCGGGTGATTTTCGGCTCGGGGTCGTTGTGATGGCCCCCGAATCGAGCTCCGATCTCGCAGGAGGCGACGCACGCTACATCATCGAGTCCGATTCAATCCTCCGTGCTTCATTCGGAGCGGGATCGACTCTCGATACCTATCCCGGATTCACCAGACGGCTGACCCCTGAAGAAATGGACGCGATCTGGATCATGACGAGCGATCTGCTCGAATCCAACGAATCCCAGCGGACGCTGAGCGCCGGTCAGCCGCAGAGCATGGTCAAGGCACAGCGTGGGACCATCATCGAGATCCACCACAACGCCCACGACGAGGTCTGGATCTTTGATTCTGACGATCAGCAAGCCGCGGCGATCGTCGATGCGCTCGCATCACTCGCATGGATCGATGATCCGAACGCTCCATGACGCACCAAGACACACGCTCCACATCATGACCGAACCATCCACTGATTCCAAATCACTCATCGTCGGCATCGACCTCGGGACGACCAACTCGCTCGTCGCGTTCAATGATCCCAGCGGCACGCGGGTACTGAGCTGCGACGATCAGGACCCGATGCTCCCATCTGTGGTCCGCTACAACGACGACGGCTCGACCACGATCGGCACGCGAGCACGCGATGAAGCGACCCGGTTCCCGCACTCAACGATCCACTCCGCGAAACGCCTCATGGGACGCTCCATCAAGGATGTTCGATCGGATTTGGAGTATCTCGGATACCAGATCGTTGAAGGCGAGCACAACACCGCGCGTGTGCTGATTCCGGGGACTGAGCATACAGAAGTTCGTTTGGTCTCTCCTCAGGAAGTCTCGGCGCACATCCTCGCGGCTCTCAAGACGCGTGCACAAGAATGTCTGGGTCAAGAGATCACCAAAGCCGTGGTTACGGTCCCGGCGTACTTCGATGATGCGCAGCGCCAAGCGACCCGCGATGCGGGCCGACTTGCTGGACTCGAAGTGGTTCGGATCGTCAACGAACCGACCGCCGCGGCCCTCGCGTACGGATTGGGGACCGGGGGCACCGAACCCAGAACCATCGCGGTCTTCGATCTGGGAGGTGGGACATTTGATATCTCGATCCTGAGACTGACCCCTAGCGATGACTCCAACCCGACGGATTTCTTCCAGGTCCTCGCGACCGCTGGGGACACGCATCTGGGAGGGGACGATGTCGATCACCAGCTTGTTCAACTGTTCATGAGCGAGATCCGTTCTCAGCTCGGCATCGATATCAATACGAGCGAGCACACCTTTGATGCTCAGACACGCACGGCGTTGGCGCAGTTTGCGAGAGCCGTCAAGCACACGCTTTCTGAGAGGGAAGCCGCGAGTGTTCGGATTGATCTTGGGAATGATCGGGTGTACGAGCGAAAGGTGACGCGCGATGAGTTCGAGTCGATGATTTCAGGATGGATCGACCGCGCCATGGACGCGTGCGATCGAGCGATCCGCGACGCAAAGAAGCAGCACGGCGGTGAATCCATCGACGCCCTCATCATGGTCGGTGGTTCCACACGCATCCCGCTCGTGCGCCAGCGTGCCGGAGCGTTCTTTGGGATCGAGCCCTACACGGCGCTGGATCCAGACAAGGTCGTCGCGATGGGTGCCGCGATCCAAGCATCAATCCTAAGCGGATCCACAAAGGGATCGCTCCTGCTCGATGTCGTCCCCCTCTCGCTGGGGATCGAGACCGCTGGGGGCGCAGTCGCGAAACTTATCATGCGCAACTCGACCGTTCCGACCCGCGCGATCGAGCGCTTCTCGACGCAAGTCGACGGGCAGGTCAATATCAAGCTCAACATCGTCCAGGGCGAGCGCGAGATGGTTGAGGATTGCCGATCGCTTGGGGAGTTTGAGTTGCGCGGGATCCCCCCGATGCCCGCCGGGGTCCCGAAGCTCGTTGTGGAGTTCCTCGTGGACGCGAACGGGATCCTGAATGTCAGTGCGCTCGAAGAACGATCGGGCAAACGGACCAGCGTCCAGGTCGTCCCGAATCATGGGCTCACCAACGAGGAAGTCGATCGGATCGAAGCCGAGAGCTTCACGCACGCACGCTCGGACATGACGCGTCACCAGATCGCGGACTTGATCGCGAACTCCACGCTTGATCTCAAGTGGATCAGCGAGCGATTCGAGAAGCACCGCGATGAACTCGAACAAGGCGTGCGCGCAGATCTCGAATCGAAAATGGAAACCCTCAGGGGATTCATTCAAAGCGCACAAGCGGACTGGTCCAGCGTCGATCCCAACGCGTTTCACGACGCGAAGGAGGACCTCGACCGCGCTTCGATGCGGGTCCAAGAGATCGCGATCGCGGCCTCGCTGCGTGACGATCAAGATTGAGCCGTTGATTCAGCGCCAACTGAAAATGAGGCACTCATTGATCAAAAAACCACGACCCGTTCCTGCTGAGCAGTTATTGACGAGCAGTATCCAGTTCGTGGTCGGCCTAGTATTGGCGTGCTGTATCGTGCCTCCATACCAGGCGCCGATTCGAACCCAGCCACGACACGGGACCACGCGAAGCAGGATCCCGACACACATCCAAGCGGAGACTTTGCGTGCAACCACCAAAATCTACGGATGACCAGACGAACCCATCAGAGCCAACCGATCAACCGAACAGCGCGTCCCAGAGCGATGGATCTCAGAGCGAGGGAACTCCACCACGCACTGGATCATCCAGGATGCTGAAGATCGCGTCGTTCTTCTTTCGTGCGATCGTGATCCTCGTGATCCTCGCAATCGCGGGCGGGATCGTTGCATTACTGATGCGGAGTGTCGAGAAGTCCGCACAGTCTGAGGATGGGCTTCTCCCGATGAGTGTCCGCGTGATCGAAGCGCATCCCGAGTTCATCGACCGGACATGGAACGGCTATGGCACCACCCGCTCGATGAACGATGCGAATGTCGTCGCTGAAGTCAGCGGACGCGTGATCGAGCGTCCGGTTTCGATCGAGCCGGGGAAAGAGATCGACGCCGGAACGGTGCTGCTGCGTCTGGACACGGCGGACTACACAAATGCACTGAACGCCGCGAATCAAGCCGCGAGCGCGATCGAAGCGCAGCTCGATGGGCTCACGGTCGAGTCCGAACGGGTGGGGACCCAGATCGAACTGGCGCAGGACGAGATCGACGCGGCGCAGCGTGATCTGGATCGCACGCAGCGAGCAATCGACGCTGGCGCAGGATCAATCGGTGAAGTCGACGCACGAACCGCGGCACTCCGCAGAGTCCAGCGCGAGGTCGAGATCCTGCGTGAACGGCTCGAGCTGATCCCCTCGAAACGCGCTCAGTTGCTCGCACAGCTCGCGGCTCAGCGTGCCAGTGCTGCGACCGCACAAGAAAACCTTGATCGGTCCGTGATCCGTTCCCCGATCGCGGGGGTCATCCAGAGCGTCGAGGCTCGGCGGGGCGACTGGGTCGCGCTTGGGACGCCGGTCGCTCGCGTTGTGGATGTTTCCCGACTTGAGATCCCGCTCCAACTCCCAGTGAGCGCGACCAACTGGATCACGCTGGGTAATGAGGTCCAGTTGTGGGAAGGCGAGCCTCAAGGCGAGCCCGACAAGGTCGGGATGATCACACGCATCGCGCCGGAAGCGGATTCGGGGACCCGCACGATCACGGTCTTCGTCGAGGTCGAGCAGGACGCGAGCAGCGCCGATGTGCTCAAGGCCGGTCGTTTCGTGATGGGACGCGTCCACACACCCGATGATCGTCCCCGCTTTGTCGTCCCGCGCCGAGTCGTGCAAGGCGGACGACTGATGATCGCGATCCGGCAAGACAACGATGACTATCGCATCGAACCAATTCCAGTGGACATCGACTACTCGATCGACGGCGTCATCGAATCACTCGACCCAATCGAAGACCAATGGACCGTGCTCCGCTCAGGACTTGAGGGCGGAGAGATGGTCGTGGTCTCGCTGCTTGATCAGGTGCACAAGGGATTGATCGTCAACATCATCGACCCGGATGGAGATGACACAGAAGCTGCGGATGCCCCCGCACGCTCCGGATCGATGATGGGCTCCAATCAGGAGAGCGAGGTTCAGCCATGAGTCTTGCAAAGTTCGGAGTCCGGAAGCATGTCGTCGCGAACCTCGTGATGTTCGCGATCATCTTCGCGGGGGTGATCTTCGGGACCACACTCCGGAGAGAGTTCTTCCCGTATGTCGCGCCGCGCGTGGTTTCGGTCGTCGCGCCCTATCCCGGAGCAGCGCCCGAAGAGATCGAGGACTCGCTGGGGGTCAAGATCGAGGACGCGGTCGCGGACCTAACGGGGGTCAAAGAGATCAACACCACCATCTCCGAAGGCGTCGCGTCGCTCCAGGTCGAGTTTGTGGAAGGCACCAACATCGATCAAGCGGTCACCGATGTCAAACGCGAGATCGACGCGCTCCAGGATCTCCCGGACGATGTGGACAACATCATCGTCGATAAAATCGAACCCAAACTCCCTGCGATCGTCGTCGCGCTCTACGGCGGCAGTGACGAGCGCACGATGAAAGAGTTCATCAACGAAACACGCGACGATCTGCTCTCGCTCGAAGGTGTGACCGACATCACAACAGGGGGGACCCGCAATGACGAGATCCTCGTCGAGGTCGATCCGGCGCGTGCGATCGAGCACGGGCTGAGTCTCCCCGCGATCAGCGACCGGATCCGAGCCGCGATGCTCGAACTGCCGGGCGGTTCGGTCCGCACGAATACCTCGACCATCTCCGTCCGCTCCGTCGGGATCGAAGAACGCGGCGACGAGATCCTCAACATCGTCGTCAAAGCAACACCCAACGGCGGGGTCATCCGCGTCAAAGATGTCGCATCGGTCTACGACGGGTTCGTTGATATCGATCTCACCTCCCGCTATCAGGGAGAACCCACCGCGAACCTCACTGTGTTCCGGGTCGGGAAGCAGGACATCATCAGTCTCGCGTCAGTCGTCAAGGCGTATGTCGCGGGTCGCAACGGTGAGCCGATCGAGCTTGAATGGCGCGAGAAAATCGGCCCTCCAGAAGCATCTCCACGCGTGCAAGCGCACGAACTCGGACTCCAACGCTACGAGCTCGCACCTCCCCCAGGCACATTGATCACCACGACCGAACTGTCCCGGTTTGTGTCGGGGCGCCTCAATCTCTTGCTCCGCAACGCACTCTACGGCGGAGTCCTTGTGTTCCTCACGCTCGTGCTGCTGCTCAACTGGCGCATCTCGTTCTGGGTCGCGATCGGGCTCGCGGTCTCGCTGCTCGGGACCCTCGCGATCATGGCGTGGGTCGATGTCTCGCTGAACCTGCTGACGATGTTCGGGCTGATCATCGTGATCGGTATTCTTGTGGACGACGCAATCGTCGTTGCTGAAAACATCGCGAGCAAGCACGAATCGGGACTCAATGCGTACGAAGCCGCGGTCGTCGGGACCGATCAGGTTTCCTGGCCGGTGGTTTCGACCGTGCTCACCACCATCTGCGCGTTCCTTCCGCTGGCGCTGCTCAACGGGCAGATCGGGGACTTCATGAAGGTCCTCCCGATCGTCGTGGGCTGCTCGCTCGCGGTCTCGCTGATCGAATCGCTCTTCATCCTCCCATCGCACATGGCGTCCTCACTCAAAGGCGTTGACCGGCGTCACGAGAAGGACAAGAAGATGAGCAGGTTCGCTCGCTTCGAAGAGCGCTACGACACAGCGCGCGATCGCATGATCAACGGCAAGATCATCCCAGCGTACGCAAAGTTCCTCGCGTTCACACTCCGGAATCGGTACATCGCCGTCTCGATCGTGGTCGCGGCGTTCATCATCTCTGTCGGACTGGTGACTTCCAAGCGCCTCCCGTTTATCTTCTTTGAGGATGACGACGCGGAGACGGTCAACATCACGATCTCGATGCCGATCGGCACACCCGTTACACGGACCGACGAGATCGTGCGACGCTTCGAAGCGGTGTGCATGGACCAACCCGAGATCCAGACCACCTTCGCGCAAGCCGGTGCGATGAGTGACCTCGAGGGTGCTGGTGGTGATGCGTCCGCTCCGCACATCGGACAGTTGATCCTCGAGCTCTACCCCGCCGAGCAACGCGATGTCAGTTCTTCAATCTTGATCGAACGCATCCGCGAGCTTGTTGGCCCGATCCCCGACGCCAAGAGCATCCGTATGGCGGGGATGTCGGGTGGTCCCGGAGGGACCGACCTGAACTACACCGTGGTTTCTGAGCATCCTGAGCTGCTCGACGATGCCGTGAGCATGATCAAACGGACGCTCAACGAATACGAAGCGGTGTACGGCGTCTCTGACGACGCGGACAGGGGTCTTCAAGAAGTCCGCTTCACGCTCCGCGACGGCGCATCGGAACTCGGGTTCACGCGCGCGAATCTCGGTCGTCAGATCCAATCGATGGTCTTCGGACTCGAAGCGTTTACCTTCGCTGGGGATCGTGAAGATGTCGATATCCGCGTGACGCTCCCGAAGGAAACCAAGCGTTCGCTCAGCGCAATTGAATCGCAGTATGTGTTTACTCCCGATGGGCGCGCCGTCCCGCTGAGCGAGGTCGCGCTGATCGAAGAGTCCCAGTCCTACGCGACGATCCGAAGAATCGATCGGATGCGGGGGGTCTCTGTGCAAGCGGATGTGAATCGAGCGCTCGGGAATCCGGAGGAACTCTCCAGCGAGATCAAGCCTCAGATCGAACAACAGCTCGCGGAGTTCCACGGTGTTGAACTGGTCGAACGCGGACGACAGAAGGACTTCCAGGACTCGATGTCCTCACTCCCGATCGGGATGCTGGTCGCGTCGGGGCTGATCTTCGTTGTCCTCGCGTGGCTCTTTAGCAGCTTTACACAGCCGCTGGTCGTGATGACCGCGATCCCGTTCGCGCTCGTCGGGATGATCTGGGGGCATCTGCTTCTGGGATACTCGCTCACTTTCCTGTCGATGATCGGCTTCGTGGCGCTCGCCGGGATTGTGGTCAACGACTCGCTGATCTTCATGGAGTTCTTCAACGAGCGACGGAGAGAGGGTCTGAGCGTCTTTGAAGCGGGATACCTGACCGGACAAGCACGCTTCCGCGCGATCATGCTGACCACGATCACCACGGTGCTCGGCTTGCTCCCGATGATGCTCGAGCAGAGCTTCCAGGCGCAGTTCCTCATCCCCATGGCGATCACCATCGCGTGTGGGCTTATTAGCGCGACGGTCATCATCCTGCTGTTGCTCCCCTGTTTGCTGTTGATCTTGGACGACATCGTGCACGCGATCCGGGTTCTGTGGACCGGGAACGCGGATCTGCCTCGCAAGAATCCGGCTCTGGAATCTCCAGAGATCGCGGCGCTCAATGCATCTTCACAATCGACTGTCCAAACCGCTCCGAGGCATGAATAATCCGCTATGACTATGGACGCCTTCTGGCACTTCGCAAAGCAAATGCTGCGCTGGCGCGCGCACCTCGTGATGGGGTTGATGTTCGCGGTGATCTCCGCGGGCGGTATGGGCGCTGGGATCATCGCGATGCAGCCCGTGCTCGACACGATCCTCGAGCCGGGACACGAGGGTCTCCCCCAACTCGCGCGAGAATACGCCGACGAGGGTTGGCTGCCGTGGTTGCTGACCGACTCCTTCATCGCGGGACTCCCCGAGGGCCCGTTCGATGCGGTGATGTGGATCATGATCTCGCTGGGGTTGCTGACCATCGTCGGCGCGTTTGCGAACTTCATGCACCAGTTCCTGGCCCTGACCGTCGTGCACCGCTCGATTGCGCTGATCAGGAGACGAGCGTACGGGCGTGTGATCCACTTGCCGCTCAAAACCATCGTCGCGGAGGGACCGACCGACGCGATCTCACGGATCGTGAACGACACCGAATCGCTCGCGTCCGGGTTTGTCGCGCTGCTGTCTAAATCCATCGCGCAGATCACCAAGGGCTTGGTCGCGCTCATTGTTGCATTCATCACCAACTGGCAGCTCGCGATCGTCGCGATCCTGCTGATGCCGATCCTCGCGGTCGTCATCCGCAAGCTCGGCAAGCGGATCCGCAGGGCATCGCAGCGGGCACTCACGAGCAGGGCGGGTCTGTATCGCGCCGCGACCGAAGCGCTCCAAGGGATGCGCGTCGTCAAGGTCCACACCACCGAGCGCTACGAAGCGGGTCGGTTCGGGAAGATCAATAAGGAAGTCCTCAAACAACAGCTCAAGATCCGCACCGCTCGCGCGATCGCGGGACCGTTGATCGAGATGGTGACTGTGTTCACGCTCGGCGCGCTGACGCTCGTCGCCGTGAAACTCATCCTCGACGGCGTGCTGGACAAATCCGAGTTCATGACGGTCCTTGTGGCGCTCGCGATCGCTGGTGCGAGCATCAAACCGATCACGGGTTTGGTCAACGACATCCAGCAATCCGGCGCCGCCGCCGATCGGCTCCAGCGGCTGCTGGGCGCAGATTCTGAGCCGGGACACGATGTCCGCATGCCCAAGCTTGCTCGTCACGCACAATCACTCACCTTTGAGAATGTCTCGTTCATTTATCCAGGAGGGACCTCGCGTGCGGTCGCGGATGTCTCACTCAAGATCGATGCGGGGGAGACCGTCGCGTTCGTCGGTCCCAACGGCTGCGGCAAGACCACCCTGCTCTCGCTTGTCCCCCGACTCTTTGATCCCAATGAAGGACGCGTGCTCGTCGACGGGATTGATATCGCGCGCGTTCGGGTCCGCTCGCTCCGCCGACAGATCGGGGTCGTCACGCAGGAGGTTGTCCTCTTTAAGGGAAGCATCCGCGACAACATCGCGTACGGCAATCCGAGCGCGACCCAAGAACAAATCGAACGGGCCGCGGAGCAAGCCCGCGCCCTGACCTTTATCAACTCTTTCGAGGAAGGATTCGACACCCCGGTCGGCGAGCAGGGGCTCACCCTCTCGGGAGGCCAGCGCCAACGCATCGCGATCGCCCGTGCGATCCTGCGTGATCCCGCGATCCTGATCCTCGACGAAGCGACCTCGATGGTGGACTCTGCGTCCGAACGACTGATCGGCGAGGTCCTTGAAACCTTCTGCAATAACAGAACCACACTCATCGTCGCGCACAGACTGTCAACAGTCTTGGGTGCTGATCGAATCGTGGTCATCGATCAGGGATCGATCGTTGCAACCGGAACCCACGAGGAGCTCCTCGAGACCTGCCCGATGTACCAGAGCTTGACGCGTCACCAGCTCATCTCTTCAGACGAGCAAGACCTCTGATGCACGAGAAAGACTCAGAGGGCAACCTGGTCTTTGTGTGTGATTACTGCCACCAAGCGTGGTCGGAGGATCGCCCGATGGTCGAAGGTCATCGCGGATCGCTCATCTGCGGCAACTGTCTGTCGATCGCGTACACGCAGCTTGTGCACCAGAAACTGGGATCCCCGGTGACCGATGATGAGACCTGCCTGCTGTGTCTGGAGAACGGGCGTGATGATCCGCACTGGCGCTCCCCAATGTTCGATGAAGCGGTCGCGTGCAGACGGTGCTTGAAACAATCAGCGGGTGTGCTCCACAAAGACCGGGACATCGCATGGGAAAAACCGCGCGACCCGTCCGAGGACTAGATCGCGCGGCTCTCTCGTTCAACTTCAAACAGACCGTTGACCGGATGGATCTTGAATCCGCGTTATTCTTGTGAGGTCTTCTTGTAGATTGTTTCGATATCCGCGATGAGGATGTAGCTGCCGTCATCTTGATGGACGAGTCCTCGGAGGAACTCAGCGGAAGCTGTTGAGTCGGGAAGTGCGTCGATCGCGTCGTCGCCGCAGTCGAACACAGCGTGGACCTCATCGACAATCAGACCAATGTTCTGACCCTCGTGTTCGGTAATCACCATCATGTTGCTGTGCACGCGTTCTGAATCGTGCTTGAATCCGAGCAGCGAGCGGGTGTCGATTGCGGGGATAATTGAACCTCGATGGTTGATCACGCCTTGGACATACTCCGGAGCGTGCGAAACGCGTGTGATCTGAACTTTGGACGAGTCCATGAGTTCGACCGTGGAATCGGTCGAGATGCCGTACATGTTCTTGTTGATCTCGACCACAACATAGCGGGTGAGATCCTCAGCGGTGCTCGCTTCAAGATCAATCTGTTGATTGGTGTGGTCGGCTGGATTCGCGTTGCTTGATTCGGTTTGGGTCATTCCCGGAGCATCGGGCATCCTGGACGGGTTCATCATCGAAAGGGCGGATCCCGATCAAAATAGCCGCTTTCTGCTGCCCGCCCGGTCGGGCTTCGCTCGGCACCCCCGTGATCAAGGCGTACAATGCTCCCACGGCCACGCTCGTGGGGCCGGGATGCCCGATAATCCGTGAAACCTTTTCGCTGCATCCGCATACAACCCATACTCAAACAGAACGCTCACATCCGTATCGCGTCGGTGCGTGTGAGCAGACCTCAAAGAATACTCAGGAGCTCAGTTTGTCGACCTCTTCGCTCAAGAACCCCCAGACCCAAGCCCAGACCCAAGCCGGGTCCCAATCCCGGTCCCGATCGTTCTCAAAGATCCTCGCTCCGCTTCTGCTCGTGATCTCCGCCGGAGCTGTCGGCGCGGGGACCCTCGCCGTTGCACAACAATCCTCGGCGACTCCGAACACTGCAGTGTCCATGATCAGCGTGTCGTCACTCGCTGAGCCCGCGCTCTCGCAAGAACAGCTCGACAAGCACATCGCGTCCTTCGAATATGTCTGGAGAAGTGTGAAAGAAAAACACTGGGACCCCGATCTCAACGGCGTTGACTGGGACCAAGCTCGCGAAGACCTGCTCCCGAAAATCAAGGAAGCATCGAGCGACGGCGAAGCACGCGGCGTGATCAACGAACTCCTCGCACGACTCGGACAATCCCACTTCGGGATCATCCCAAGCAGCTCCTACGAACGACTCGAAGAGGAATCCAAAGAGCTTGAACTCGACGACGAAGAATCCGAAGATGAATCAACAGATTTCAAGGATGACGAACCCATCGAAGAGAGCGACGATCCGGGTTGGCTCGGGATGAACGCTCGGCTCATCGGCGACCGCTTCCTCGTCACCAGAGTCTTCCCCGGATCACCGGCACAAGCGGCGGGAATCAAAACCGGCTGGATCATCGACTCGATCCAAGATCGTAAAATGAGCTCGCTCATCGAACTCTCCAAAGATATCGACGGCGTCATGCGTCCAGAAACCCAAGCGGGACTCATCGCCCACTCGCGCCTGCAAGGCAATGAAGGCAAGTCCGTCCGGATGACCCTGATCGATGGACAGAATAAAGAACAAGAAGTCAAGATGACCTTCGATAAAGCACCCGGCGTGATGGGTGGGTTCGGGGAACTCCCACCAATGCCGATCGAGGTCGAAGCGACCACTCTCGATCTCGGTGATGACGAAGGCATCGGCTACTTCCGGCTCAGCATGTTCATGAGTCCCGGCACCGTCCTCCCGACCTACCAGCAGTTTATCAAAGACCACATGGACAGCAGAGGGATCGTCATCGATATGCGCGGCAACTTCGGGGGCATCATCCTCATGGCACCCGGCATGATCAACTGGCTCATCGAAGAGAAGGGGCTGATGGGCACCATGAAAATGCGTGACGCGGTCCGCGGCGCATTCGATATCCCGCTCATGCTCAATCCACGCAAGAACGCGTACAAAGGCAAGGTCGCGGTCCTGATCGATGAGATGAGTATCTCCAATGCTGAGATCCTCAGCGCCGGACTCAAGGACATCGGCCGCGCCCGGATCTTCGGCACGCAGACCGCCGGGCTCGCGCTCCCATCGACCGTCGAGCGTCTCCCCAACGGAGACGGCTTCCAGTACGCGTTCGCGGATTACACCTCCAGCGGCGGATACTCCCTCGAAGCACAAGGCACTATTCCGGATGTCCCCATCAACTACACCCGCGAAGGACTTCTGAGCGGTCAGGACGAGGTGCTCGACGCCGCGACCGACTGGATTCTCAGCGACGAACCTGTTCAGGTCGATTGAGACCTACAGTACACCACTTGATTTTTACCCCAGAACCCAGGATCTCACCCATGAAAGCCACACGACAATCAACCGTTTCTTCCATCATCTTCGCATCAACCATCGCACTCGCCGCCGCGACTGCATCAGCTCAGGACTGCAAGTCCTCGCCGTGCTCAGGAGCCGACAAGAAGACCGAACCGGTCTACATGGCGGTGCTCTCAGGACCAGGCGCAACCGCTGAAGCGACCAAGAGCAGCTCGGACAAGATGGATGCGAAAGCCCAGAAAGTCTGGGACCGCTCGGTCGAATCGACCATGGGCAAGCACGCGAAGGACCGCTCGGTCAAATCCATGAAGATGGTCGGAACCATGAGCATGCCCGCTCAAGGCATCACCGCGAACATGTCCATCCTCATCGCGGGTGAAGACGGGCTCCGCATCGAAGCCGAGATCCCGGGACTCGGCGCGTTTACCCAAGGCGTCTCCGACGGCGTCGCGTGGTCCAACGACATGATGCAAGGCCCCAAGATCCTCGAGGGTGACGAAGCAAAACCATTCCTCCAGCAGAACGATCTCTATGCGTCGCTCAACTGGAGCGAGTACTACTCATCCATCAGTTACGAGGGACAAGAAACCGTCACCCTCCCGGATGACACCAGTGTCGAAGCGGATGTCCTCAAGCTGATGGATATCGAAGGCGAAACAGAATCCACTCAGTACTACAGCACCGAGACCGGACGCTTGATCAAAGCAGAATCCATGGCGCCAATGAACGGCGCGAAGATCCCGGTGACCACCTACACGATGGACTACCGCGAAGTCGAGGGGATGCACATCCCATTCAAGTCGATCACCCAGATGGGCCCGGTCAAGCAGGTCATGGAGTTCAGCGAGGTCGAGGTCAATGTCGAGATCGATGAAGACCAGCTCGCGATGCCAGAAGAAATCAAGGAACTGGTCGAAGACTGATCCTCGAAAACAATCCAAGCTCAATAGGAAGGCGACTCGTTCGCCTTCCTTTCTTTTTATTCCTCTTGATCACTCGTGCAAGGGATATACGCCGGACTCAGAGCGGTGAGCGCCCCGAGCAGCGCCATGGTGTTGACATTGATCAGGATCGAATCAAACACACTGACCAGCAGCAAACCAACCGATGCGAAGAACGGCCCCATCGCGTAGCCCCACCGGTCCCCGCCGGTCATGACCCCGCAGCGCCAGGTGTTGACCAGCACAACGGATGCAATCAGGATCAGGAGCAGCACGCCGGGCACGCCGTGCTCCGCGAATGTGTGCAAAAGCGATGAGTGGGCGTGCGCGTGATCGTCTCTGGGTTCGTCGGTTCTGGTTTCCATCCAATCGCGGAACCCGCCCGCACCCAAACCCTTGATCGGATGCTCGACTCCCGCTTGCACGGCTTGGCTCGCCATTGACACCCGCGCGCCGGTCGAAGTCGAGAAATCCCCGTCCATAGCGCGTGCGATCTCGGTCCTCGCAGAATCGATCCGCTGACGCGTCGAATCCGAACGCATCAGAACACCCGCTGCAACCACCAAAACGAGAACACATCCGATCAAAGCGATCGCACCCCGTTTCCTGCTCCCCTGATCGCCGTGCTTCTGGAGGATCGCGATCAGGAAGACGAAGACGAACAACCCCAGTGCCGCGATCCACGCGCCGCGCGTGCCGGTTGCGATCAGCGCGACGATGGTCAACGCGGTCCCAGCCAATCCGATCACACGCCAACGCCCCCGACCCATGATCGCGGCCGGGAGATGCAGACCCAATCCCGCGACAAGGACCGATCCACCCACGGCGGGGTCCCACCACCCTGAGATCCGATCGGGTTCGTGCCAGAGACGATCCGCGAGCCACTCGTTCCCGAACCCATTGAATGCATCGATCAACTGCGCCCCGTTCCCGATCAGCAACCCGACACACAGACACGCGATCAGAGCACGGCGGTGCTCGATGACAGGATACACAAACCCGATCATCGCAAACCATCGAAGTTCACTCATGTGCTCGAGCCCCGCGCCCGGATCGGGTGACCAGAGCAGGCTGAGTCCCATCAACGCACAGAGCATGATCGCCGCGGGCACGATGGGCTGTCCGAACCCATGGATCCAGATCGGGAAGGTGTTAAATACCCGCACCAGAAAGAACACCACCATCGGGAGCACCGCAATATCCACCACACTCACCGGCCCCAGGATTCCGATCATCGCAACACACGCAAACACCAGATGCAGCCGAACACCGATCCGATCTCGGCTGTGCATCCACTCAAACGCTCGATCGCACTGATCGCGCGTGACATACGAGCCCCGCACAAAACCGCCCAGATTCGTCCAGATCGCGTGTTTCAAGCAGGTCACTGTATCGTCACAAGCGAGCGAGTGGGCAACCAACCCACCCCGAAGCCGTACAATGTGTACAGAAGCGCTCATCGAGAGCCGACCCTGTGCAAGGAACCGCTCATGAACACCATCCACGCGACCATCTCCAGAGCAACGCGCCGGCTCGTGCTGATCGACTCCATCCGGACGATCACGATCTGTCTCGCGGCCGTGTTCGCGCTCATGGTCTTCGCTCGGCTCGTCCAAAAAGTCGCGCCGGTCTTTGAGGTCCCGTGGGGGATCGTCTTCATCGCAGGACCAGCATCAGCGATCATCGTTGGGTTGCTCTGGTCGCTGATCCGCAAACCCAGCGCCCACAAAGCCGCGATGATCCTCGATGAGCGCTCCGGACTCCGCGAGACCATCTCGACGGCGCTGCTCGTTGAGTCTCAGACCGACGGATGGTCCAAAGCCGTGGTCACCGATGCATCGGACAAAGCACGATCGGTGAACATCAACACCGCGCTCCCGCTCCAGGCACCGAAGTTCTGGTTCACCCCGATCGTCGCGGGGATCGCGCTGCTCGCCGTCTGGTGGCTCCCCGTCATGGACCTGACCGGGCTCTACGAGAAACAAGAGCAACAACGACAGGAACAACTCCAGGTCCAGCAGGTCGAAGCGACGGTCCAAGAATCTCAGCAAGCACTCAAAGAGATCATCGAGCAAACCAAGCTCGAGTTTGATGAGGATGACAACATCTTTGAAGACCTGCTGACTCCGGAGTCCGCCGAGTTCATCACCCCTGAAGAATCGCTCCGCAGCGCGATCAAGAACCTCACGAGTGTCACCGACAAGCTCGAAGAAAAACGCAACAACGAAGAGGGCGCGACCTTCGACGCGATCCGCGACGCGATGAAATCGCTCAACTCCACCGAAGAATCCCCTGCTTCTGAGATGACCCGCGCCATGGCCCGCGGCGACTTCAAAGAAGCGAAAGAAAAACTCCAAGAACTCGCCGAACAGATGCAGGGCGGGGACATGTCCGAATCCGAGAAGAAGGCACTCGGCAAGCAGCTCGAGAATCTCCAGAAGCAGATGGAGCAGATGGCCCAGAACTCCGAGCAGCTGCAAGAGCAACTCAAAGCCGCGGGCCTGAGCGAGCAGCAAGCGAAACAACTCGCGACCGATCCAAACGCGCTCAAGAAAGCGCTCGAAGAAGCGGGGCTGACCCCTGAGCAAGCGGAATCGCTCGCGAAAGCGGCGCAGGCACAACAAAGAGCTTCAGACGCCGCGTCCGCGATGTCACAATCGATGGGTCAGATGGCGCAAGGCATGCAATCGGGTGACCAGCAGCAAGCCGCGGCCGGGTCCGAAGCGATGAACGCGCAGCTCTCGGATCTCGAGAACATGCAGCAAGAAGCCCAGTCCCTCGAATCCGCGATGAACCAAGCGCAGCAGCAACTCGACCAGCTCTCCCAATGCTCCAACCCCGGCGGCGACAGCGGCGGCGGATCACAATCCGATTGGCCGTCCACCGGTCAGTACGCACAGGGCGAAACCTCCCAGCAAGGCATGGGATCCGGAGGTCCGGGTCAGGGGCTCGGATCATCACCCGAAGAGCAGGGCGCCGACTTCACGATCAACAAGGAACACGCGTCTGTCCGCACGACTTCGGAAGGGCCGGTCATCGCATCCACAATGGTCAACGGCTCCCAGATCATCGGCGAATCCACGGCCGTGTTCTCCGACGCGGTCGCGAGCGCCACGACGCAAGCATCCGAAGCGATCGAGACCAAACGCATACCGCGCGAGTATGAATCTGCTGTTCAGAGCTATTTCGGTCGTCTCGACAAAGCCGCGAAAGCCGCGGATAAAACTGCTGAGAGCAAGGATAAGCCCGCTTCGAAATCCGAATCCGAAGACGACTAATCGACCCCAACTTCATACGATCCACGCATGAAGATCCGTATCCATCGATTCCGTGCTTTGTTGACATTCATCCCAGCGCTCGTCATGCTCTCGGCATGCAACCCCACAGACGAATCACAGGACCAACCCAGGTCGGTGGTGCTCTACACCTCCGCCGACGATGAGTTTGCTCGACTGGTCGTCGAAGACTTCACCAGCGAAACCGGGATCAGCGTCCAACTCGTCGGCGATACCGAAGCAACCAAAACCACCGGGCTCATCGCTCGGCTCAAAGCAGAAGCAAACAACCCCCAGTGTGATGTCTGGTGGTCTTCTGAGCCCTTCGGCACGATTGATCTCGCGAACTCGGGGATCCTCATGCCCGCCGGGATCACGCAAGCAGCAGATTGGCCGAGCGAGCTCGTCGCTGAAGACAGATCTTGGATCGGGTTCGCGTCTCGGCCTCGCGTGATCGCGTACGCGACCGATCGCGTCGAGTCCCCCCCCACCACACTCCGGGACTTCGCACAACCCCAATGGAAGGGACGCATCGGGATGGCGCGCCCTCAGTTCGGGACCACCCGCGGGCACATGGGCATCCTCGCGTCGCGCTGGGGGCTCGCGGAGTTCGAACGCTGGCTGACCATGCTCAAGAACAACGGGATCCGACTCTACGATGGGAACGCGACCGTCGTCCGCGCCATCGCGATGGGCGAGATCGATCTTGGGCTCACTGACACCGATGATGTGTGGGCCGGACAACGCAACGGCTGGAAGGTCGATTGCGTCTATGAATCCTTCGACTCCCCCATGACGCTCGAAACACTCAACTCGAAGGGACCAACCCTGCTTCCCAACACAATCGGGATCGTCAACGGCACCACGAACATAGAAAATGCTCGGTTGCTCGCTGATTACCTCCTCTCCCCACGCATTGAGACACTGCTCGCGGAGTCCACCTCAAGAAACCTCCCCGCGAATCCGAAGCTTGTCGATCTGTTTCATCAGATCGCACCCACCGCACTGACACAATCCAACCCCAATCGTGAAGCACTTGGATCGATCTATCCGAATTTCTCGGACGCAGAATCCATGATCCCCGAAGCGCTCGATGTATGCGAGCGTGTGCTCCGCTAAGACGCGTGCTACCGGACGAGTGAGCACCGAGAACCGTGTTTGATAACACACGAATCGGACGGAACGACGCCCCTGATCGGCGCAACCTGTCATCCGCTCAGGTCAATGGCTGGAAACGGTTTGCATGGACTCGATCTGAATTCATGCCAGACCGATGCTTGAGATGTGGCAAGCAAACCATCCATCGAGATCGCATTCCGGCCACGCACCCGCCGTGCGTTCATGACCGCCGTGATCATCGCGCAGTCGGCGCTGCTGCTGGGTTCGGTCCTGCTGACCGACAAGTGGGTGCAAGCCAATATCGATCTCCCCCAGTCGCTGATGGACAAGCTCTTCATCCTCGAACTCTCGACCGCGCTCAGTGTCGTCACGCTCACAGCGATGGTGTTCTACCTCGCGTCGCGCCGCTACAACGATGCACTCGAGCAGACCAACGAGCAACTCGAAGACGAGGTCAACCGGCAGGTGACCATCGGGCTCCAGAAACGCAACGCGCTGATCCACGGGCTCGCGAAGCTCGCTGACTACCGCGACACCGATACCGGCGATCACCTCGATCGGATCGGTCACTACGCGTGGGTGATCGCCAAGCGCCTACAAATCGAGAATCCAGAAGTGACCGACGAGTGGATCGATCGGTTGGTGCTCGCGTCATCGCTCCACGATATCGGGAAGGTCGGGATCCCCGACGCGGTCCTCCTCAAGCCTGGGAAGCTGACCCCTGAAGAACGCGCCATTATGGAGAAGCACACGCTCATCGGAGGCGAGACCATGCTCTCGATCCGCAACAAGTTCGGATCCGACGAGTTCCTGGACATGGGCATCGAGATCGCGCTCCAGCACCATGAAAAGTACGACGGCTCCGGGTACCCCTTCGGACTCGAAGGCGACAACATCGCGCTCTCGGCACGCATCGTCGCGCTCGCGGATGTCTACGACGCGCTGACCACCGCGCGGGTCTACAAAGACGCGATGAGCCACCAGAAAGCGATGGAGATCATCTTCGAGGGACGCGGATCACACTTCGATCCCGACATCGTTGATGCGTTCAAAGCGACCCAGAACACCTTCGACCATATCCGCGAAGAATCGCACGGCAGCCACACGCTCAAACGCGCCGATATCGAGTCCGCGGCCCGGATGTTTATGCAAGAAAACAACAGTCTCTACACACTCCGCAACGCCGCGTGATCAGCGCCTCTACACTCTTGCATGACCACGACAACCGATTCCACGACCCTGAACGAACAGATCTCCGCTGTCTACGACGAGCTGGTCGCGATCCGCAGAGACCTCCACGCCCATCCCGAACTCAAGTTCAAAGAATCACGCACTTCCCAAGTCGTCCAGAAAGTCCTGACCGATCTTGGGATCGAGTTCGTCGCAAACATCGGGGGCAAAGAGCCCAACACCGGAACGGGGGTCGTCGCCCACATCCCCGCGACGACCGACCAGCCCGGCGAGTGCATCGGGCTCCGCGCGGATATGGATGCGCTCCCGATCACCGAGATGTCCGATCTGCCGCACAAGTCGACCATCGAAGGAGTCATGCACGCATGCGGCCATGACGGGCACACCGCGATCCTGATCGGAGCCGCGAAAGTCCTGTCCGCGATGGAGCACCGACCCAACCCCGTCACGCTTGTCTTCCAACCCGCCGAGGAAGGCGGAGCGGGCGCGGACAAACTCATCCGCGACGGCGCCCTCGATGGGATTGTCGGACCACCGATCCAGCGCATGTACGGGCTCCACGGCTGGCCCGCCGAAACAGTCGGACACATCTCCACGCGCCCGGGCGCGATGCTCGCCGCGACGGATATGTTCACCGTGACCATCAAAGGCACGCAGGCGCACGCCGCGTACCCGCATCTGGGAGTCGATCCGATCGTCGCGGCGTCCCACATCGTGACCGCTGCTCAGAGCATTGTCTCCAGATCGACCAAACCGACCGATTCGGTCGTGCTCTCGATCACCACCATCCACTCCGGGACCGCGTTCAATGTCATCCCGACCGCCGCGATTATGCAGGGGACGATCCGGACCCTCTCCGACGAGTCCAGATCATCAACCAAAGCGAAGTTTGCGCAGATCGCTGAATCGGTCGCTCAGGGACTCGGATGCTCGGCGTCCATCGAGTGGATCCCAGGATACCCCGTTACCAAGAACGATCCACACGAGGCCGAACGAGTGCTCGAAATCGCCCGATCGGTGGGGATTTGCAGCGAGTCGGCCATCGTCGAAGAGCCCACGCTCGGCGGGGAGGATTTCTCCTTCTACGCTCAGAAAGTCCCGTCGTGTTTCTTCTTCATGGGTCTGGCGCATGACGAACAAACCCCGTTCCCGGGATTGCACACACCGAGTTTCGATTTTAACGATCAATCCATCCCGCTGGGCGTAGAGATGATGTGCCGCCTTGCCCTGTCGTAATGCGGCCCTAAACTCACATTCGAGCAAGATATCTTGCGAGATCATTCAAGAGGACCGGTCCGAGAACCGATGGAGACTCCATGAACTTTCGTATGAAGCCAATCGTGATTCTTGCTGGTGCTCTGGTGCTGGCTCTCTCCTCAGGGTGCCGTGTCGAGCGGACCACCGGACAGCGTCACCAGGCGCGTGCGATCGACACGATCCTGCGTGCTGAAGCGGGCCGTCTCAACGATGAACCGCTCGCCGAGGGCACGCTCGAGGACTACGCCCACCTCAACCAGCTCTACATCGATCTGGTCAACGCCGCCGTGCGTTCGGGTGAAGCCGATCCGCTGACCGTTCAAGAGGCCGAGGATGAACTCCGGCGCATCGCGAGCGAGGCTCGTCAGCTCGAAGCGTTCCGCATGTGGTCCCCAGAGGCGCAAGCGAACTTCGAAGAGAGCTTCTGGAGATTCCGCCTCAAGAAGTGGCAGCAATGGCGCGGCCCGGGTTACATCTACGAATAAACGCCCATTCCAAACCGTTTACAAGAGCCCGGCCTTTGGCTGGGCTTTTTCATTGTTGGAATTGTCCGAATAGGATATTGCGTGACCGAGATCGACGATCCCATCCCATTCAAACCCAACGACTATGCGCAGGAGATCCCCGCGTGGGGGAGCGAGGACTACACCGACCGGATCAAGCGCCTCCACACAACCGCTCGCGACCTCCCGCTTAAGCCGGGGGTGTACCTGATGAAAGACCATCGCGGGGTGGTGCTGTATGTCGGGAAAGCAACCAAACTCCGCGATCGGGTCTCTTCGTATTTCCTCCCATCGACTGATCTCGGGCCTCGCAAGAACAAGATGCTCGATGAGATTCACACCTTCGAGGTCTTCAAGACCGACACGGCATGGGAAGCGCTGCTCGCTGAAAATCGGCTCATCAAGGATATCAAACCCCGATTCAACGCCGCCCAAAAAGACGACCGCACCTATCCCTACCTCGTCATCACCAACAATGAGGACTACCCGCGCGTGTTCGTCTCCCGCAACCCAACCGGGATCAAAGCCGACGGCTCGAAAGACAAACGACTCTCCAACGCGTCCATCCTCGGCCCGTTCACCTCACCCGGTGCGCTGCGGACCGCGATCGATGCGCTCCAGTCCGTGTTCAAGTTCCGCACTTGCTCGCTGGACATCGAAGAGGGTGACCCGAAGAACAAGTTCTTCCGTCCCTGCTTGCTCGCATCGATCGGGAAGTGCACCGCGCCGTGCAACGAATCCATCAGCAAGGAACTCTACCGCGAGGACATCAGCCGGTTCCTCCGCTTCTTCAAGACCAAGCGATCGACGATGATCCGCGAACTCGAAAAGGAGATGTCCGAGGCGTCCGCGAAGATGGACTTTGAACAAGCCGCGGTGCTGCGCGATCAGGTCACCGCGCTCCGCAAGATCGACAACCGCGCCTCGACCGCTGATCAGTGGCAACCCGAAGCGGAGATCAGCTACATCGATCCGATCAAGGGTTGCCAATCCCTCGCCCGCGCCCTGGACATCACCACCCAGATCCGCTGCGTCGAGGGATTCGATATCGCCCACCTCCAAGGCGGCGAGACCGTCGCGTCCAAAGTCTGCTTCATCGACGGACGCCCGTTCAAACAAGAATACCGCCGCTTCCGGATCAAGTCCTTCACCAACCTCCCCGGCGGACGCGCCAACGACGACTTCCAGTCCATGCGCGAGGTCATCTCCCGGCGCTACCGCGACGCGGGCGCGGGACAGGAACTCTACCCCGATGTGATTCTCATCGACGGCGGGATCGGACAGCTCCACGCCGCGATGGACGCATTCGAGCAGCTCGAGGTCAAACCCCCGATGGTGATCTCGCTCGCGAAAAAAGAAGAACTCATCTACCGGACCGACACCGACGAACCACTCCGACTTGGACGCAACAACCCGGGACTCCGCTTGCTCCAGCAAGTCCGCGACGAATCCCACCGCTTCGCGCAGCACTACCACCATGTCCTGCGTAGAAAGAGAACCCTTGGGGAATAGACTGTGAGTTACGCCGATCTTGAAACTCGTCCCCGACTCAAAGCATTTGGGTTTATCCATCCAGGCACCCCATACGCATTGTCGCCTCGAACAAGCGTGAATGATTCTGTCACATTCACACTGCACATGTGGATCCCAGCGCTCATCGCACTTTGTTTTTCTTTGGTCCAACTGCTAGCTGCCTATTACCTGTACAAGACCAATAAGCCGCCAAACACTTGGGATAGTGACCTAGAAATTTGGTTATGGGGAGCATTGATCCCATTCGCAATAGGCGTATATGCATTATCTCGCTGGCGATCAGCAACTGTCTTCCGAGATGGCACCGTTGAACTGAATCATCCATTTTTCATCATAAGAAGAAAGACACGATTCGAGTCGAACACTATTTGGCTAGATGTCATCAGAAAGATCCCTTCTAAGCAGGAGAAGAATAATCTTGCTCAAATCATGTCACAGCCAAAATTTCAGCAAGCCATTTCTGAAGAACCTGATCTTGTTAATCAATTGATATCTTCCTATTGGAAAAAGATGCTTGTGATCCACAATCGTAAGAAATGCTTTGTACTTGTTCTCAACAAAGAAGACAAAATTGATGAGCTTCAGAATCTCTTATGCAACCACTATAATTTAGATTCGTCTAAAACTGATTACACTATTCGCTACAAGGGATTTTCTGGATTGGATTAATGTTAATCCGACACCCGTGTACTCTTGATCACCTGCCCGTTCTGATACAGCGTCACGCTCGTCGCGGTTCCATCATCGGACATCTCGAACTCCAACTCCGCGTCCACGGCTTCGTAGCGGAATCGATGCTCACCCTCAATCTCCACGATCGACAGCGCCGTCTGTCCAGTGATCTTCGCGAACAAACCGCCGCGCTCGTGTGTGATCTCCATCACGTAGTACGGGCTCTCGTACTCCCCAACCAGCTTCGCGGCGTAGTCCGCGTCGATCGGATCCGCGGCTTCAAGCTGCACAGGTTCCACATCCATCCCGGCGAGTTGCTGGACCAGCTTCTCACCCACCGTGGTGGTCGTGAGTGTCGCGCTGTTGGTCAGCACCACCACCGCGAGATCGAGATCGTGATTGATCGCCATGTACGACGAGTACCCGCCGGTCATGCCGTTGTGCCAGTAGGTCGATCCATCGAGCGCGAGCATCCACCCGAAGCACACACGCCCGAACCCCGAATCCGCCATGGGTTCGCGGGCGAATTCAAGCGATTCGTAGATCTCTCCTTCGCCCCCTTCAAGATTCGCAACCGCGAACTCCAGCATCGCGGGCGCCGACGACACCCACATCCCCGCGGGATCCATCGCGCCCGTCGCGCCCCAGGGTTTGGTCGCGCGCTTGCTTGAGGTCGCGGGCGCGAGCCGATCGCGTTCGTCGTCGTCGAGCGTGATCCAGAACTCCTCGATCCCCAGCGGCTCAAACACTCGTTCGATCACCAGATCCTCGTACCCGGTTCCCGCGTTCTTGGACACCAGCGTCCCGAGCAGCCCGACCCCAAGATTCGAGTATTCAAACTCCGTCCCAGGCGTGCGCTTCGGGGACGCGTTGGAGATGTAGTAATACATCATCTCGTCGGTATATCCGAGGAATGGGTTCTCCGCATCCGCCGGACGCAGATTCGCCGGAGCCGTAGGCCAACCGGAAGTGTGCGTCGTCAGATGCCAGAGCTCGACCTCCGTCCCTTCGAAATCCCGCGCATCGAACTCGTCGGGGAGCAGATCATCGACAAGCGTGTCCTTCGTCACCTCACCCCGACGGACCGCATCGGCAAACAACACGCCGGTGAACACCTTCGAGATCGAACCGACCTCATACAGCGTATCGAACGACGGCGACTCATCGGACTCATAATCCAACTTCCCGAGCGTGTAGTACGAATCGATCCCCTTCGATCGAACCGCGACCACCGCACCGGGAACCAGCCCCGCTTCAATCAACGGTTCAATATGCTTATTGACCGCGTCCTCAACAGGATTCTCCTGCGCAAGAACGAGCGTGCTGGAAGAAACCGATCCGAGAATGACCGCGCCGAGTGCTGTGCGTGTGTGGGTGTTCATACAGAATGATAGGGATTCCCGCTTACGGGGTTTCAGAGGTGGATTCTTGGTCTCCGAGCTGTTGAGCAAGCATCCGCTCAAACTCCTCGTGTGCGATAATTTCAGCACGTGCATCCGCAAAGCCAACCACAACTCCCTCTTCATAGTGATCGGGGTTTTCATAAACCATTATTCTGTTCTCATATCCTGGATCGAAGGCTTGATGTGTACTCGGCACATAGACGAATGAATAACCCCCTCCGTTCTCCACTCGTGAGATCAGCAACTCGTGCTCAATAATTCCAAGTTCAATCAACGCCCCGGGCCACTCCTCTTTCGAAGGGAAACGGTCATCATGCTCGCCCGCAAATACAAATGCTCCCTGAACCAATGTTCTTGCCTGCCCCAACGACCATTGAATCGGGGGCCGCACAGCAGGACCATGAGATTCAACCGGGATCATTAGCGAAACCACGACAGCTATTGCAAGAGCAAGTAATGCGAACTTGACTACTCCTGAAAGAGGCATATTGAGTGAATCGGTATTCATAGCAAACTGTTCGATTCAACAGTCCAAGTGGTTCCCTCACCCCTCATCAAGCACCTGGTGGTACCGCATCATCACATGCTCGCGGGTGATCAGCGCGACCGGGTTCATCTGTCCGAACTGATCCAGCAGACACAAGCTCGACACATCGGACTTCGTGAACTTCTCCATCACCGTGTCCAGATGCTCGTCGGCGGTGATCGTCGGGATATCGGTCCGCATCAGTTCCGCGACGAGCAGCAGCGGGATCGCTTCGCGATCGATGAGCGCTGCACGCATGTCGTGACCCGTCACCATCCCGAGGTACCTGCCCTCGTGATCGATGACGGGGAAGTCGGGGACATTGTGGTGCGCGTGGAGCGTGATCAGTTTGCTCAGCGGATCCGACGCGTAGACCGGTTCATTCGGGAGCGCCGCGTACTTCACGCTCGCGACCGGGACATGCCGCAGAATCCCAAGGTCCCGGCTCGTCCCGATCCGCACACCCGCGCGCCGGAGCTTCGCGGTGTAGATCGAGTCGGGCATCCACATCCGCGCGAACATCGTCGAGATGATCGCCGCGAGCATAATCGGCGCCAGCACCCTCGGCTCATGCGTGAGCTCAAACAGCATCAGAATCGCAGTCATCGGCGCAAAGGTCGTCCCCGCGACGACCGCCGCCATCCCAACCAGCGCATAACTCGCGGGTGACCCACCCTCCGGGACCAACCCGAGCATCTCAAGGATCAAGCCGTAGGTCCCCCCCACTGTTGCTCCGATGAAGAGCGACGGTGCGAACACACCGCCCGATCCTCCGGACCCGAGCGTCGAGCAGGTCGCGACGATTTTCGCGAACAGCAGGACCGTGAGCGTGATGACGGCCGTCCATCCGACATCGGACGCGGTGTAGTGCGCCGGGGAGAGCAGCGACTGGATCATCGCGTACCCGTTCCCGAAGAATACCGGGACCGGGGATTCGGTCGGGACGAGCGAGCTCGTGTCCAGCGAAGCGCACGCCCGCTGACTGAGCATCCCCAGCATCCCAAGCACGAGTGCGCCCGCAACGGGGAGCAGGATCGGGTGGATCCGCAGCCGAGAGAAAAACGACTCGCCGATCTCCAGCGATGCGACGAATATCCACGAGACCCCCGCGCAGATCACCCCAAGCACAACATAGTTCGGGAGTTCTGCGGCGGTGAACAAATACCCGACCAACTCATACGCGAAGATCGCGTCCTCTGCTGGGAGGACAACCTGCGTGAACGCCATCGCGAAGACCGACGCCATCACGATCGGGGAGAACGCTTTGAGCGAGAAATCCCTGAGCAAGATCTCCAGAGCAAAGAACACCCCCGCGATCGGCGCATGGAAAATACTCGAGATCCCTGCCGCGGCACCGCATCCCACCAGTGTCGGGATATGCCGACGCTCGATCCCGAGCCGCTGCGCCATCGCTGATCCGATCACCGATCCTGCTTGGACAATCGGACCTTCCGCACCCGCTGATCCACCACTACCAACTGTACAGATCGCGGTGATGACTTTGACAACACCGTTCACGACCGGGATCTTCCCACCCTTACGCACGATCGCATCGAGCACATGCGGCACGCCGTGACCCGCGGCTTTGGGCGCAAACCTGAACACTAGTATCCCGGTGATCAACGCTCCGCCCATCGGGACGAGCGGGATCAGCCACAGGCGCGAGCCGTCCTCGCCCTGGAGTGTGCCTTGCAGATCCTCGGTCAGAAATTCAACATTCCCCAGCGCCCACGCGAACCCGATCGCGGCGATCGCCGTCAACACGCCGATGACCGCGCCGATCAGGTTCAACCAACCGTCCGGATGATCATGAACCCATCCCCCGAGCTTGCGGAAGAGTTTCTTGGTATTGGTTGTCATCAGGACGCTGCTCACTGCTGGGATCATACACCCCCAACAATCCGCAGCTTATCGATCAAGCACTCTTGGATGCTCGCGGATCATCCTGCAGGAGCAGTTCCTCGACCGATGGTGCTTCCGCGACCGGCTTGCCCTTCGAGTCCGTCAACGGCGTGCCGTCCATCCGCGTGATGGTCGGGACCGGGTGAGCCGCTTCATGCTTGCTGAGCTTCGCTTCCAGATCGGCGCGTTGCTCGTCCTCAAGAGCCGTCCATTTCCCGCGTCCCCGGCATTTCGGGAATCGGCTGCACCCCAACCACGGACCACGCGCCCCGTTCCGCAGGTTCAGCGGACTCTGACACAACGGGCATTCAAGCTCGGTCTCCAACGCGGGAACACTCGGAGCGTTCACGAACCCCTTCTTGTCGATGTTCAGGATCATGCCGTCGTCGTTGGTCTCACCCTCTTCGAGCGGGGTCGTCAGGAACGGACCGAACCGACCGACCTTCCGGATCATGGGGCGCCCGGTCATCGGGCACTTCACATCCACAAACTCTGCCATCTGAGGCCGACCCTGTCGATCGCACGGACACGCCCAGTTGCAGTCGGGATACTGTGAGCAGCTCAGGAAACGCCCGTTCTTCCCGAATCGATACACGAGGGATGAATCACACTTCTCGCACCGATACTCCTCGGGCGCAGGGCGCAGCTCCGCTTTCGCGTGCATCATCTCTTCGTGCGCCTTTTCCAGCGCCTTGGTGAATCGGCCGTAGAACCCCTCGAGCATCTCGATCCAGTCCAGGTGCTCATCCTCGATCGCGTCGAGCTTCCCTTCCATGTCACGCGTGTACCCAAGATCCATCAATCGCGGGAAACCCTCGACGAGCTTGTCGGTCACAACCATCCCGAGATCCGTCGCCCAGAATGCGCGTTGGATCTGCTCGACATACTTGCGGTCCTGGATCGTCTGGATGATGCTCGCGTATGTGGACGGGCGACCGATCCCCTCGGATTCAAGTGTTTTGATCAGACTCGCTTCAGAGAACCGTCCCGGCGCGCCGGTGAACTTCTGTCCCGGATCCATCGCGAACGGGTACATCGGCTGCTTCTCTTCAAGCTTCGGGAGATTCAGCTCATCGCCACTCGTCGGGACTCCCGAGACGCGGTAATGACCATCAAACGCGAGCGTGCGTCCAGTTGCGCGGAACAGCGCCTTGTTGTCCATCCCGCCTCGGATCATGACGCTCGTCGCGTCCCACTGCGCCGGGACCATCTGGCATGCAACAAAGCGCTCCCAGATCAATCGGTACAGTTTTTTCTGGTCGTCCTTCACAGACGATGGGAGCGAATCCGGATGACGCGAGACTTCCGTCGGACGGATCGCTTCGTGCGCCTCTTGTGCACCCTTGTTGGAGGACTTGAAGAAGTTGGGTTTCTCTGGGAGGTACTTATCGCCGTAGGTCTTCTGGATGTGACCACGCACCGCGTTGAGCGCCGATCCATCGATATGCGTCGAGTCGGTACGCATGTAGGTAATCAGACCAGTCGGACCCTCGCCGGGGATCGTGACCCCTTCGTACAAACCCTGCGCCGCGCGCATCGTCCGCTGTGCGCCGAACCCGAGACGCGACGACGCCGCTTGCTGCATCGTCGATGTGATGAACGGCCCCGGCGCTCTGGACTTGGTGCGCTTCGTTTCGATCGCTTCGATCGTGTACTCCAGATCGCTCTTGCAAGTCCCTGTGATTGACCGCATCCACTTCGCTGGACCGACCCCCTCAGGATCGGGGGTCACATCTGTCTTGATGTCGCGGAGCCCGCACGCCTCGACCACTGAGAGCACTTGCTTGCTGATATCGTGCGCATCCGGATCCGCGAATGCTTCGTTGACCTGCTCGCGCCGCTCTTCGATCGCGTCGTGTGTGAGTTCTTCAACCTCTGGGACGATACTCGAAGAAATCAGGCGCGGATCAAACTTCTCGCCATCGAACTCGACAAGCTGCGCACGCACCGTGTTGTTCTGACTCAGCCACCCGTTCTGTGCCTTGATCGTCGGGCCTTTCCCCTTCTCATCGCGCTCTTCGATGAACTTCTTCCACTGCGGCCCCAGCCGTTCCGCGGCTTTCGCGTCCAGCGCGAAGTTCCCCGTCACCGTCCAGTACTCATCGGGAACAAACGCCGCGATCTGACGCTCGCGCTCGACAACCAAACGCACCGCGACCGACTGGACCCGTCCGGCGCTCAGCCCCCGCGCCACCTTCTTCCACAGCAACGGCGAGACCTGGTACCCCACGATCCGATCCAGGATCCGTCGCGCCTGCTGCGCATTGACTCGCTCCTCATCGATCGCGTGCGGATTGTGGAACGCCTTCTCGATCTCCGCCTTGGTAATTGCGGTAAACATCACCCGCTGCGCTTCTTCGGATTTGATCCCCAGTTCCTGCGCCACATGCCACGCGATCGCTTCGCCCTCACGATCGAGGTCGGTCGCGAACCAGACTTGCCCGCCGGTCGACTGAGCATCCTTCGCGGCTCGTTTCAGGTCCTTCACGACCTGCTCCTTACCCGACAAAATCTCATAGCTCGGCGTGAATCGCTTGTCCAGATTCACCCCCGGAACCGGATCCTTCACACCTTTGGGATTCTTAGAGGGCAGATCCCGGACATGACCGACCGATGCGAGCACGACATAGTCATCGCCGAGATACTTGTTGATGGTCTTCGCTTTCGCAGGAGATTCCACGATCACGAGCGATTTGCCCTTCGCGGCTCCAGCCTTGTA
Organism: Phycisphaerales bacterium; assembly: GCA_017640485.1. Lineage (GTDB taxonomy): Bacteria > Planctomycetota > Phycisphaerae > Phycisphaerales > UBA1924 > UBA1924. Next base: position 50,362 of record JAEPQP010000005.1, read on the forward strand.
GGCGCTGGCGAACTTGCGGCCGCCCGACTTCTTCGCGACCTTTTTGGAAGCGGCTTTTTTCGACGATGCCTTCTTGGTCGTCTTTTTCGCCGATTTCTTGGCCGTTTTCTTCGCGGCTTTCTTCTTGGTTGTCGCTGCCGTCTTCTTCGCCATGCAAGCCTTTCACTTCGTCTATCTATTTATATAGAACAAGCCTGAGCCGTGAGGGAACGCTCGATATTCCCGATTGTCAAGCCCATGTTTGCGATTCCCTCTCGCTGTGTCCGATAATCAGCGGACCAGAACCCACTTGCTCCAGCGCTTCCAGCGTGCTAATGTAGCACATGCTACTTGTAGCAAATGCTACAATAAAACGCCCTCAAACACCAAAAATCCGGGGATGCCCATATGAAATCAATCCACACGCTCTTGCTCCTCATGCTCATGCTTGTACTGCCATCGTGCGATCAGAGCTCAGGAGAAAAAAAATCAGAGTCCGGAAGCGAATCCAGCAGCCAACTCTCGATCGTTACCACAATCGGTATGATCACCGACCCCACGACCGAGATCGGCGGCGACCATGCCGAGGTCATTGGACTGATCGGGACCGGGATCGATCCGCATCTCTATAAACCCACCCGAACCGACATCGCGACACTCAGCAACGCGGATGTCGTCCTCTACACAGGACTCATGCTCGAGGGACGCATGACCGACGCTTTCGTGCGTATCGCAGGCAGCGGGGTGGACGTCAAACCAGTCACCGAACTGATCGATGAAGAATCCTTGCTCTCGCCCCCAGAGTTTGAGGGACACCACGATCCCCACCTCTGGATGGACCCAACCGCGTGGTCTCTCGCGGTTGATGTCATCACCCAGACCCTTGTGGATGCGGATCCGGCTCACGCGGAGTCGTATCAAGCAAACGCTGCGGAGTACCAGTCGCGACTATCGGCGCTCGATTCGTACGCACAAGAAGTTCTCTCATCAGTCCCCGAATCCCAGCGCATCCTCGTGACCGCGCACGACGCGTTCAACTACTTCGGACAACGCTACAACTACCAAGTCGTCGGGATCCAAGGCATCTCCACCGAATCCGAAGCGGGTGTCCGGGATATCGAACGCATCGTTGATCTCATTGTCGAAAACAATGTCGGCGCGGTGTTCGTCGAGACCACTGTGTCTGACCGCAACATCAACGCACTGATCGCTGGAGCGAAGGCACGCGGGCACGATGTTGTCATCGGGGGATCCCTCTACTCCGACGCGATGGGTGAGCCGGGGACATACGAGGGGACCTACATCGGGATGATCGATCACAACGTCACCACCATCGCGCGAGCACTCGGAGGGACCGCGCCAGCGAAAGGGATGAACGGATCGCTCAGCGAGACCTCCCCATGAGCGCATCGAGCACCACCACTGATCCCGCGCCTCGCTCGGCTCTGGACGCACGGCCTGAACACTCCGCTGACAATCCGCTGTCTGTCCACGCGATGACCGTCGCGTACCACCGGAAGCCCGTGCTTTGGGATGTGGATTACGACGCGCCTCCCGGATCGCTTGTCGCGATCGTGGGTCCCAATGGCGCTGGAAAGAGCACCTTCATCAAAGCGTGTCTGGGACTCATCCCCTCGGCAGCAGGAACCGTGGAGTTCTGGGGGAAGCCGTACGCTCGCGCCCGTTCCAAGATCGGGTATGTCCCGCAGCGCGAGACTGTTGATTGGGATTTCCCGGTCAGCGCCCTCGATGTGGTGTGCATGGGACTCTACCGGAAGATTGGGTGGTTCAAGCCCGTGCGCAGAGTTCATCGAGACGCCGCGATGGAATCACTCGCGAAGATGGGACTCGCGGATTACGCGCACAGGCAGATCGCTCAGCTCTCAGGAGGCCAGCAGCAGCGCGTCTTCCTCGCGCGGGCGCTTGTCCAGAACGCGGATCTGTACTTCATGGACGAGCCCTTCGCTGGGGTCGACGCCGCGACGGAAGCCGCGATCATCGATGTCCTCCGAGAACTCCGCTCGCAAGGCAAAACGGTGATCGTCGTCCACCACGACCTCCAGACCGTCCCGACCTATTTCGATCACGCGATGCTCCTGAACATGCGCATCGTCGCCGTGGGACCGGTGGGCGAAGTGTTCACCAACGCCAACCTCCACAAAACCTACGGCGGACGACTCACCCTCCTCGCTGAAGCGTCCGAAGCGGTCGCTCGCGCCGGAAAGCACAAGAACCCCTCCAAGAAAAGCCAATCAAGCAGCCCCACCAAGTGATCCCCACCCTCGCCCAATCGCTCACCCAGACCCAAGACGAGATCCCCTCGCTGAGCGATATCTTTGAGACCATCACCCTCCGATCCGGGTTCAACACGAACGCGGTCATCATCGCCGCGACCCTGCTCGGCATCGCGGCCGGGATCATCGGCGCGTTCGCGCTGCTCCGAAAAAGATCCCTGACCGCCGATGCACTCTCGCACGCAACACTCCCAGGAATCGCGGGCGCGTTCCTCATCGCATCGGCGCTGGGATACGCTGGTCGATCACTCCCGATCCTCCTCATCGGCGCCACCATTTCAGGGATCATCGGTGTGGGATTCATCCACCTCATCCTCACCAAGACCCGACTCAAGGAAGACGCCGCGATCGGGATCGTGCTTTCGGTGTTTTTCGGGATCGGGGTCGTGCTGCTCTCAGTGGTCCAATCCACCGCATCGTCCGGAGCCGCGGGACTCAACCACTTCATCTACGGCCAAACCGCCGCGATGCTCACGCAAGACGCGATCACGATGGGCATCATCGCGATCATCGCGATCCTCATCGCACTGATCGCAATGAAAGAAATCACCGCGGTCTGCTTCAATGAATCCTTCGCGAGTGTCATCGGGATCTCCGCGGGAGTCATCGACGCGCTGATTCTCTCGCTCATTGTTCTTGTCACAGTCGCGGGACTGCAAGCGGTCGGGTTAATCCTGATCGTCGCGATGCTCATCATCCCACCCGCCGCGGCTCGGTTCTGGACCGATCGTACCAAGCGGTTGGTGATCCTGAGCGCTGTCATCGGCGCTCTCTCCGGGTTTGTCGGGTCATCGATGTCCGCACTCCTTCCCCGAAAGCCCGCCGGAGCGGTCATTGTGCTCAGCGCCGGATGTGTCTTCATCATCTCCATGCTCATCGCGCCGCGTCGGGGGATCATCGCGCAGTTCATCAGAAATGCGCAGCTCAAACTCCGGATCGCGATCGATCACACACTCGAACACAAGTACGCGCACCCAGAGAAAGTCCAACGCTCGTCACTCCCGCTCCGCATCATCCTGCGTTTCAAAGGATTCACGAATTCACTCGCAGACTCCTCTTCATTGACCGAATCAGGACTCCGAAGAGGACGGCGCGTCCGGCGCAATCACATGCTGTGGGAGCAGTACCTCATCACACAAGCGGACATCGCGCCGTCGCATGTCGATTGGTCTGTCGACCTCGTCGAGCATGTTCTTGACGAAGACCTCATCCACAGACTCGAACACGAGATCAGAGCGAGCGGGCTTGAGCTCGAGGAGGTCGCGCGATGATCTCCACGCTCGCATCAACCCCGATACCCGACCAGCTCCGCGAGTACATCTCGTTCGATCTCTTCCCGCTGATCTCAGCGATCTGCGTCGCGCTCTCGTGCGGATTGATCGGGAACCATCTCGTGCTCAGGAAACAGTCCCTGATGGGAGACGCGATCTCCCACGCCGTACTCCCGGGACTCGTCGCGGCATTCCTGCTCGCATCGTCACGATCCCCAACGGTCATGCTGATCGGCGCGGGCGCTTCAGCAATCGTGACCGTCGCATTGATCGAGTTGGTCAAACGCTTCGGGCGCGTTGAGCCCGGCGCTGCGATGGGGGTGGTGTTCTCAGTGATGTTCGCGCTCGGTGTGCTGATGCTCGAGCAAGCGGCCGCGGATCATGTGGATCTCGACGCGGACTGTGTGCTCTATGGACAGCTCGAGACCCTCTTCTTCATCGCGCCCGAGTC
>JAEPQP010000166.1 GCA_017640485.1 Phycisphaerales bacterium
CCGGCCGCCCGCAACTGATGCCCGCACCAAACCGCAATGAACGAAACGCGGACGCCGAGAACTCTTCAACGGAAGGATCCGGCCAATCTGAGCTCGAAACAGAGAATGCTGACAGCACAGCAACCGACAATACAGAATCTGTCGAAGCCACGGGTGGCGAAGAGGTCATCGACCTCCGCGACGACATGGTGCTCCCAGATCCCGCTGAGGTCACTAGCAGCGAGTCGGGATCCGAAGAATCATCTGCGGAATCCCCGATCGAGATCCAGAACACCCCTCCCGTCACCAAGCCAGAGACACGGATCATCCCTGAAAAATCTGGGAGTCAATCCGCATCAAACTCACCCGCAACAATCTCGATCTCTTCCCTCGAAGCGCTCGAGGCTTCCTTCATCAATGCCCGCTCGATGCCGCGTGAGCAGCTCGATGAAGCACTCCCAGAACTCCTCGCAGAGTTCACCCGAGCACGAGAAGCGGTGGGGGATGACGAATCCGAAGCGCGTCCGCTTGACCAGCGCATCGAGTGGCTCAATATCCGGCTCAAAACCCGGGATCAACGCCGTGCGATTGCTGCGGCGCTCGCGAGCGCCGATGAACAATCGGTCGAGCTCAACCGGAAGATGGACCAGTGGAACAACTCACGCGTCTACGCACTCGTCGGAAGGCTCATGCTCTCAGGAGTCTACACGGGTGAGCATCTCCCGCTGCTTTACAGGGTCCGTGCGCCGGATCCAGTGACCGGGTTTGATCGCACGATCGGATACATCGCTCCAAGAGACGGCCAGGATCTGCGTCCGTACCTCGGGAGAGTCATTGGAGTGATCGGAGATCCGGTCCGTGATGAACAACTCGCGCTGACGGTCATCAGCCCGACCAAGATCGATCAGATGCCCGGACAGTGATGCCGGACGCTGAAGATCATCAACCCAAGCTTGTGATCGGATCGGGGAGCTCGACCCTCGCCGATCCGGTGGACGCCGCGTCGCAAGCCGTTGATCAGTTCAGACAATCCATCGCAGATCAATCAACCCGCAGCTCATTGAACTCGATCGATCTGGTGATCGGATTTGTGACCCCGCCTTTTGCTCAGCGTGTCGGGATGATCGCGGATGTCCTGCGTGCTCGGCTCAATCCCAGACATCTGCTGCTCGTCTCGTCAGGTGTGATCGCGGGTGATGACTACGAACTGGGTCCATCCGCCGCGATCTCGATATTCGGGGGATGCTTCCCAGGCGTCCAGGTCCATCCCTACATGCTCGACGCGACCTGGGGCGCGATGGATCCCGCGGCGAGAGCGAACAAGATCGGTGCGACGATCGGGGTCAATGAAACCATGGCCGCCTCGTTGTTCTTTGCGGATCCCTATTCAGTCCCGATGGTCAATCTGGTCCCAGCTCTTTCAGAGTCCCGCATCCAGAACGCAGATCCCCAAGGCAATACCCACCGCATCGGGACTGTGCTGGGGGGTCTGATCTCCGGCGGAAACGAGCCGGGAAACAACACACTCTTTCTCGATGGTCAGATCCGCAACTACGGCGCTGTGGGTCTCACGCTCTCAGGAAATCTTCAGGTCGATACCGTGATCTCGCAAGGATGCCGACCCATCGGTGAACCAATGGTCATCACACGAGCACGAGGGAATCTGATCCTGGAACTCGGGGGCAAGCCCGCGATCGATGCCATCCGCGACTCACTGCAAGATCTCGGTGAAACCGAGCGGGAACTCCTCGAGAACGGTTTGCTCATCGGCCGTGTGATCAACGAACAACAAGCACGCTTCGGACGAGGCGATTTCCTGATCCGAAAGATCATGGGAGGCGACGAACAATCCGGCGCTCTCGCAGTCGCGGATCTCATCCAAGCGGGACAGACCATCCAGCCGCACATCCACGACGCGCAGACCGCTCGAGAAGACCTCTCGCTGCTTCTGGATGCGCAGCGGCTCTACGGCCGACCCGCGGGCGCGATGATCGTCTCGTGCACCGAGCGGACCCAGACCTTCTTTGGTTCTCAGGCCCACGATGGTCGAGCGATCCGCCATGCCTTTGATCCGATCAGCGATGGCGCCAAACTCGCCAAAGCAGGCCGAGAACTCAACGCGCCCGACCAAGGCATCCCGCTCGCCGGGATGTTCGGCGCAGGTCAGATCGGTCCGATCGGACAATCCATTTTCCAGCACGCGCACACCCTCGTCGCGGCCCTCTTCCGAGAACCCGATGAGGTCAATCTGGACGGATAGCCCTCGATATGCAACCCGATCCAGAAGACATCTTCGCTGATTTCGATGAGCATCTCGAGCAGATCTGCCATCGCTTGCGATCCATCATCCGGAACACACTTCCCGACGCAAATGAGCGTGTGCAATCAGGGTGGTCCGTCGTGTCATACAGCTACGACTCCATGTGTGTCCTGATCTCACCACGCAAGAAAGTCGTTCGGCTCATGGTCGATCCACGAGGAGAGGAGCTTGTGGATCCTGCGAATCTGCTCAAAGAGACGGGTCGAAGGTTCCAGCATGTGGATTTTCAGTCGCTAAAGGATGTCAATCAAGAACAGCTCATCCCCATCATCCGCAGCGCCGCGATGATCTGTCCCGGATATCCGTCCTAGATAGTCGCGTCTGCTCCTAGAGTTGGTCATGCAAGCACCGACCGATCAGACCCCGGCGTACACCAACGACCTCATCAACTCAACTTCTCCCTATCTCCTCCAGCACGCGCACAACCCGGTGGACTGGAAGATGTGGTCCGATGAAGCGTTCGAAGAAGCGATCGAGCGCGATGTCCCTGTGTTCTTGTCGATCGGATACTCGACCTGCTACTGGTGTCATGTGATGGAGCGGGAGTCGTTCGAGAATGAAGCGATCGCGTCGCTGATGAACGACAAGTTTGTGTGCATCAAACTCGATCGCGAGGAGCATCCTGAGATCGACGAGATCTACATGGCCGCGACGACCATCATGACTGGCTCGGGTGGTTGGCCGATGTCGGTCTTCCTCGAACCCAAGCAACGCAAGCCGTTCTGGGCGGGAACCTACTTCCCTCCCGAACCGATGTACAACCGCCCGTCGTTCCCTCAGGTCCTCGAATCACTCTCTGCGGCATACAAAGACAAGCACGACGAAGTCATCCAGCAGTCCGATGCGCTCGCACAAGCGGTTTCTGAGCAGATCGCATCGCGACAGCAGCCCGTCCCGGTTGGGATCAAGGACATCCAAGCCGCGATCTCGGGATTGCTGAGTCGGTTCGATCGGATCAATGGCGGATTCGGGGGCGCGCCCAAGTTCCCGCAACCTGTGTTCATGGAACTGCTCCTCGACGCACGCGATCTGGTGGACGACCAGACGCGCACCGCGATCGACGAGAGCGTCAAGATGACCCTTGATCGCATGGGAACCGGAGGGATTTTCGATCAGGTTGGAGGGGGCTTCCATCGCTATTCAGTCGACGAGTTCTGGTTGGTCCCTCACTTCGAGAAGATGCTCTACGACAACGGTCAGCTGCTGCACTTGTACGCGAGGGCCGCGGAGATCTACGACGATGCGTTCTACAAACGGATCGCACGCCGGACAGCGGACTACGCGCTCCGAGAGATGTGTGATCCGGACACCGACGCGGGAACCACCGGGTTTTATAGTGCACAAGACGCCGAGGTGAACCATCGTGAGGGTCAGAATTACCTCTGGACCCCCGAACAGATCCGCGAGGCACTCGAGCCCGAAGGTCTGGATGCCGATTTCGCGATCCGCGTCTACGGCTTGGATCAAGGCACCAACTTCCAAGACCCGCACCACCCAGACGAGCCCGCGAGCAATGTGCTCAAACTCGATAAGCGCCCAGAACTGGTCGCCGCGGATCTTGGATTGACACCCGAAGCATTCCACGCGAAGCTCGATTCGATCAACGAGGCGCTGTACAGCGCCCGCTCCAAGCGTGATCAACCCGGACTCGACGACAAGGTCATATCCGCTTGGAACGCGATGCTGCTGTCCGGACTCACCAGAGCGGGTGTCGTGCTTGATGAGCGACGCTACCTCGAAGCAGCGCGCCACGGAGCGGACTTCCTGC
>JAEPQP010000114.1 GCA_017640485.1 Phycisphaerales bacterium
CAAAATACGCATAAGACTGCTCCTCGATAGCACGCTCAGAAAGCCTGAACGATGAGTCGATCATAGTGCGACCAGATCAACCAAACTTCGTGATCTGAGCATTCCTACGATCGGATCCATGCCCACGACACTGAATATCCAAGCCCCGGCGGACTTTCAACTCGCACGCGATGTCTGCTCCTACGGCTATTTCCTGCTCGCGCCCAATCACTGGGATGTCGATCAACAGCTCATGCTCCGCGTTCTGGAGTTCGACAACGGCCCATCGTTGTGCAGGATCGACCAAACACGCTCAAAGCCAACCCCCAACATCCGCGCCAGATTCGATCGCACGCTGGATCGCAACGAGCAAAAGATCGCACGAGCCAAGATCACTCGGATGCTGTGTCTCGACACGCCGCACGCAGAGATCAAAGCATTCCACAAAGTAGATCCACGCTGGAAGAAATCCGGAGCAGGAAGACTGTTCCGCTCCCCGACGCTCTTTGAGGATGTGATCAAGACCGTCACCAGTTGCAATGTCACCTGGCCGAGCACGGTCAACATGAACCGCCGGCTCTGTGAAGTCTGCGGCCGAAAGTCGGCGTCGGGAGTTCCCGGATTCCCGACTGCAAAGAAACTCGCACGCACACGAGTCGGCACACTCCGAGGACGCTGCCGGGTCGGGTACCGGGATCAACGGATTGTTGATCTCGCGAAACTCTTCGCAAAGGGCGCGATCGATGAGCAGTGGGTGCAAGAAACCGGGAGCGACGACGAGGTCTTCAAGTTCCTTGTGACCCTCCCTGGGATCGGGCCGTACGCTGCAGGAAACATCATGCAACTCATGGGACGCTACTCACGATTGGCACTGGACACCGAATCTGTTCGGCACGCAAAGACGGTGCTCGGCATGACTGGAACCGATAACCAGTTGATGAAGCGACTCAAAGCGCACTACGAACCCTTCGGAGATCACCAGTTCCGCTCCTATTGGTTTGAGCTCTGGGACTTCTACCAGTCCAAAGCGGGTCCCGCAACGACCTGGAGACGCGACGCGACCGCGAGCATGTTCACCGCCGCGAATCTACAGAAATAGTCTTTGTATACATGGTTCAAACGAAAAAACATCGGCGGACCACGAGGGCCGCCGATGCATATATGAACTGCGCTCTCTCCAGAGGAGCGCAGACAGTGTCAGTCCCCGAAGGCACCGCTCCGCGAGAATACCAGAGATTCTGAGATCGACCAAGAGGAATTTAGAAAACCGCGTTTACGCGTTGACCTGCGCGTCCAGTGCACTCAGGTCCTGGAGTGCGTGAACCCCCCAGAACCCCGCTCTGAGAGCCTCAATCGCGTGGATCGCCTGTCCCGCGGCCGTCGCGGTTGTGATCATCGGAATCCCAAGCCGGACAGCGGTCGCGCGGATTCGACCTTCATCGGTCTGCCAACCAGTCCGCGTTGGGGTGTTGATGACCAGCTGGATCTCGCCGTTCTGCATCAGGTCGATGACATTGGGACGAGCGCCCGCTTGGATTTTTTGGAGGACCTTTGGTTGCAGCCCATGCCGAGCAAGTTCGTCGGCTGTGCCTTGTGTTGTGAACACAGTAAACCCCATCGCCATCAGCGAGCGGACGATCGGGATCATCGACGCCTTGTCTTCCTTTCGGACCGAGACAAACACGCCCCCCTCTTTCGGGAGTGAAACCCCCGCGGATTCCATCGCCTTGAGATACGCGGTCGGGAGCGAGACATCGACCCCCATGACCTCGCCGGTCGATCGCATCTCAGGACCGAGCACAAAGTCGACTCCGGGGAACTTGCGGAACGGGAACACCGGCGCTTTGACCGAGTAGTACCCCGCGTCCGGGATCTCATGGACAGACTGTGTCTCCAGTCCCAGACCCATCATCGCTTTCGCGGCCACCGATGCCCAAGGCATGCCCTTCGCTTTCCCAGCATACGGCACCGTTCGTGAAGCGCGTGGATTCACCTCGATTATGTAGACCGTGTCGTGCTTGATCGCCATCTGGACATTCATCAAGCCTCGCACTTTGAGTTCTTGTGCGAGGGTGCGCGCGATCCGTTTCACTTCATCGAGTACTCGCGGATTGATCGTCGTCGTAGGGATCATGCAAGTCGAGTCCCCTGAGTGGACCCCCGCTTGCTCGATGTGCTCCATCACCGCCGCGACCAGCGCGGTCCCGTTCCCCTCGTGATCGAAGTCCCCGACAACATCGATATCCAGCTCGGTCGCGTTCTCGAGGAAGTGATCGATCAGGATCGGCGCATCATCCAGACCCGAGACATCCACCGCCGTCGTCATGTAGTGACGCAGTGATTTTTCGTCTGAACAGATTTCCATGCCGCGCCCCCCCAGCACATAGCTCGGACGGACCAAGACCGGGTACTCGATCCGTCCAGCGATCTCGACCGCTTCATCGATGGACTTCGCGATCCCTGAAGGGGGACGCTGGAGATCAAGCTTGGTGAGCAGTTGATCGAACCGATCCCGATCCTCCGCACGATCGATCGCTTCGAGCGCTGTCCCGAGCATCTGGACCCCCGCTTGATCCAGGCCGTGCGCGAGATTCAGCGGCGTCTGTCCGCCGTACTGAACAATCGTCCCGTTTAGTGACGAATCCAGCTTCTCGGTCACATTGAGCACATCCTCAAGCGTCAATGGTTCAAAGAAAAGCAGGTCGCTCGTGTCGTAGTCCGTGGAGACGGTCTCCGGATTCGAGTTGATCATGACCGCGTCGTAGCCCAGATCCTGAGCCGCGTACGCCGCGTGGACACAGCAGTAGTCAAACTCGATACCCTGTCCGATCCGGTTTGGACCACCCCCAAGAATGATGACTTTCTCGTTGGGATCAGTCTCGGCGTTCATCCGATCACGCAGCTCGCACTGCGGCGGGACTTGTTGGACGTTCCCGTCCTCAAGCACTTTCCGTGAGCCACGCTGATAGGTCGAGTAGTAGTAAGGGGTGACCGCTTCAAACTCCGCCGCACACGTATCCACACTCTTAAACACCGCTTCAACACCGAGCGACTTGCGATAAGCCCGAACCTTGAGGATCGTGTCAGTGCTGATGTTCCCCAGATACACATTCGCGAGCTGTGCATCAGAGAACCCGAGCTCTTTGGCGCGTTGCATCAGCTCGTGGTCCACCCGATCGAGTGATCCTGCGGAGATGAGCTGGTCCTCGAAGTCAACAATCTCCTTGAACTGATTCAAGAAAAATGGATCGATCCGGGTCAACGCATGGATCTGCTCAACACTCCATCCCATCTTCATCGCGTAGCGGATGAAGTAGAAGCGACCCTGGGAAGGAACGGAGAGCTTGCGGGTCAATCGGTCCTGATCGATCGGCCATTCAACATCGCTCCCGTCGGGAAGTTTCCCATCGATCGCTCGCTCAGCCGCGAGCCACTGATCGTTCTTGTCGAGTCCCAGCCCGAAGCGTTTGAGCTCCATCGAGCGGATGACCTTCTGGAGCGATTCCTTAAAGGTGCGCCCGATCGCCATTGCTTCGCCAACCGATTTCATCTGCGTTGTGAGTGTCTCGTCCGCTTCCGGGAACTTCTCGAATGTCCAGCGAGGCATCTTGGTCACGACATAATCGATCGTCGGCTCAAAGCACGCGCTCGTTGTCCCCGTGATGTCGTTGCGGAGCTCGTCGAGCGTGTACCCGACCGCGAGTTTCGCCGCGATCTTCGCGATTGGGAACCCGGTTGCTTTCGACGCGAGCGCCGACGAACGCGACACCCGTGGATTCATCTCGATCACCACAAACTCGAACGGCGGTTCCGATCCATCCGCCGTGGGAGCCGGGTTCGGATTCACCGCAAACTGAACATTCGATCCGCCGGTCTCCACCCCGACTGCACGCATGACTGCGAGCGATGCGTCGCGGAGGACTTGGTATTCCTTATCCGTCAGCGTCAGTGACGGCGCGACGGTCACCGAGTCCCCTGTGTGCACGCCCATCGCATCAATGTTCTCGATCGAACACACGACCACGCAGTTGTCCTTCTTATCCCGGACAACCTCGAGCTCGTATTCCTTCCATCCGATGAGCGACTTGTCGATCTGGATCTGTCCGATCATCGATGCGTTAATGCCGCGCGTGACCAGTTCCTCGAACTCGGCGCGGTTGTACGCGATCCCCCCGCCCCATCCCCCCAATGTGAACGCGGGACGGACAATCGCGGGGAGCCCGATCTCTTCAGCGAACCCGAGCGCTTCGTCGAGTGATTCAACGGTCTTGGATTCTGGAGTCGCGAGCCCGATCTCGTCGCAGATGTCATTGAAGACCTGCCGATCCTCGGCGCGATGGATGATCTTGCGATCCGCGCCGATCATCTCGATGCCATACTCTTCGAAGATCCCCTGATCTGACATCTCGCAGGCACAGTTGAGCGCCGTCTGTCCGCCGAGGGTCGGGAGGACCGCATCAATCGGGGTCCCCAGTTCGATCTCTTTCTCGATGATCTTCCGGACCGATTCGGGGGTGATGGGCTCGATATAGGTCCGATCTGCGAACGCGGGGTCTGTCATGATCGTCGCGGGATTGGAGTTGACCAGCACGACCCGGTACCCCTCATCCTTCAACGACTTGCACGCCTGCGTTCCTGAGTAGTCGAACTCGCACCCCTGACCGATGACAATGGGTCCAGAACCGATCAGGAGAATCGTGCGGAGGTCATCGCGTCTGGGCATTCGTGTGGATCCTGTGGTTGGAAGGTCCGGAAATGTCGTTGATGGAGCGCAAACTGGACAAGTCTAGCATCGTCAACGCCCAGCGTCCGCTCATGCTCGTCCAGCCGGCTCAGAACAATCATCTGCGTCCGATTTGCTGAACTCGACCACGCTTCGCTCGTACCATACACGACCGACGCAATTCTGGTCGATTCACCCCTACCGACCGGTCAACAAGACGCCAGCAGGAGAAATGCCCATGTGTGGGATTGTCGCGTACATCGGAAACAAGCAAGCCCAGCCCCTCCTCCTTGAAGGGCTCAAGCGGCTCGAATACCGAGGGTACGACTCCTCAGGGATCGCGACCATCGACGGCAGCAGCCTCAAAATCGCGAAAGCCGTCGGACGAGTCGCCAATCTTGAAGCCGAGCTTGACTCACTCGGAGGACTCCAAGGATCCATCGGGATCGCGCACACCCGCTGGGCAACCCACGGCTCAGTCAACAAACTCAACGCACACCCGCACCGTGACCGCGACCACGGCATCTCCCTGATCCACAACGGGATCATCGAGAACTACGCCTCCATCCGCACGCTCCTCGAAGCTAAAGGCCATGTCTTCGAAACCGAGACCGATACCGAAGTCCTCGGCATGCTCATCTCCCACCTCTACGACCCCGACAACGGCGTCGATCTCGAGAAAGCCGTCCAGGGCGCCCTCCGCGAGATCCGCGGCGCGTACGCGATCGCAGTCATCTGTCAGCAAGAACCCGATGTCATGGTCTGCGCCCGCAAGGGATCCCCGCTGCTGATCGGGATCGGATCCGGAGAGTACATCGTCGCGTCTGATCCCAGTGCGATCATCTCCCACGCTTCCACCGCGATCACGCTCGACGATTACTCCGTCGCGCGCCTCACCCGTGATGGCTTCCGCACGACGACTGTCGACAATGTCGAACTCTCCCCAAAGGTCATGCAGCTGGAGATGGATCTCGAAGAGATCGAACTCGGAGACTTCGAGCACTACATGCTCAAGGAGATCTACGAGCAACCCGACGCGCTCCGCCGCTGTCTCAAAGGCCGACTCGACAAGAACGAAGGCAAGGTCGTCCTGGGAGGTCTCAACACCTTCGCGAAGGAACTCGTCAAGTCCCGCCGGGTGATCCTCACCGCTCAAGGCACCGCGCTGCACTCCGCGATGATCGGGGAGTACCTGCTTGAAGACCTCGCCAAAATCCCTGCAGAATGTGAGTACGCCAGTGAGTTCCGCTACCGCAACCCACTCATCGAGGATCGTTCGGTGGTCGTTGCCGTCTCCCAATCCGGAGAAACCGCCGACACGCTCGCGGCTCTCCACGAAGCCAAGGACCGCGGCGCCCTGTCGCTCGGCGTGATCAATGTTGTCGGATCCACGATCCCACGCGAAACAGATGCCGGCGTCTACCTGCGTGTCGGACCAGAAATCGGGGTCGCGAGCACCAAGGCATTCACCGGACAGGTCGCCGTGCTCACGATGATCTCCCTGTTCATGGCTCGCCGTCGCATGATGTCCCCAGAAGCCTCCGCTCGCTTGATGAACGAACTCGAACGCGTCCCCGACATGATCGAGCAGGTCCTCGAAACCGACAAACGCATCGCGGAGATCACCGCGAAATATGTCCATCGCGACAACTGGCTCTTCCTCGGCCGCGGATACAACTACCCGACCGCGATGGAGGGCGCACTCAAGCTCAAGGAAATCTCGTACATCCACGCTGAGGGCATGCCCGCTGCAGAAATGAAGCACGGCCCGATCGCACTGATCGACGAAGGAATGCCCGTCGTCTTCATCGCCAACCAAGGAAACCAGTACGACAAGGTCCTCTCGAACATCGAAGAAGTCCGCGCGCGAGGCGGTCATGTTATCGCCGTCGCGACCGAAGGCGACAAGCAGATCGAATCCCTCGCCGAGGATGTGCTGTATGTCCCAGCGGTCGAAGAGTGCCTGAGCCCGATGGTGACCGTGGTCCCGCTCCAACTCCTCGCGTACCACGCCGCGCTGCTGCGTGGTCATGATGTTGACAAGCCGAGGAACCTTGCGAAATCGGTCACCGTAGAGTGATGGATGAAACGGCGACGATGGTCCACCCGGGCATGTTTTGACGACCCTTCGATGGGTAGGACTATACCCAACCACAAATCTCGTGCATTGTCAATCGGAATGATTGTTATGAACGATCTCCCACTGCTGGCGTGGAGTGTCCCCGTATATTTTGCGTTGATGTTTTTAGTTGTTTATCCAACCGCCGGAGAAGATGCTGTCGAGTTGATGTTGGCTCTATTTGTATTGATCTATGGATTCATTGCCTCACCAATCTTTGTCGCAGGTTTTATTTTGAGACATATCGGAAGAAAATCGGTCAAAAGACTGGTGCTTAGTACGAGAGGTCAATTATGTGTGCACTGTCTGTACGATCTTTCGCGGCGACCAACTGGCGATATTCATTGCCCAGAGTGTGGTCAAATATCATCACGCCATGATTGTGTATTGCTCTGGTGTAAACTACTCCGCTCACGGATTTAGGTCCGTTCCCAAGTTCTCACCTCCCATAAAAACCCGATCCCACCTCAAGTCCCATAGCCATGGTTCCGATACCTCATTGAGTACCAGAGTTAAAGGACCATCATGAGCGTGCAGATCGTGACAACCACTCCAACCCGAAGATCTCCAGTGGAGGTCGAGTCCAACCAGGGGCTCCGGTGTGATTCGTTGTTGCTTCGTCCGCTTGGATACGCTGATGAACCCGCGTTTCTTGAAGCACTCGAGCGTTCACGAGAGCCGCTGCGTCGCTGGATCCCGCTGGAAGGAAAGAACGAGTCCGCGAGCGACTACTTCCATCAACAGGTCCAGAAAGCGATCGAGGGCGATTCGTCCAATACCGCCTGCCGACGGGCGATTTTCCTCAACGACAACACCTTCGTCGGCATGGTCAACATCATCAAGATCGAGCGCGGCATGGAATGGACCGCCGAAGCGAACTGGTGGATCGACTCCAAGCACGCCGGGAAGGGACTCGGAACCAAAGCCGTCCAAGCACTCCTCGACCACGCATTCGCGGACATGCCCATCGGTCTTGGACTCCATCAGGTCCGAGCGATGATCTGTCTGGACAATCCCGCCTCCGTCCGCATCGCCGAGCGGCTCGGATTCAAAAACTCAGGCCACACCGATCTCCTCGAAATCAACGAGGCGCTCGTCATGCACCACGAGTTTACCCGCTGGTCTTTCTAGCCAAATAGAATCCAAACAAAGAATGATCTCAATCTTCGAGCGCTCGAAGAATTTTCGATTTTTTAGACCCACCGCGCGCTCAATTCTGATCTTGAAACGCTTCGAGGAGCCGAGATTCATAAATCCGCCTAAAGCATTTCTAATAAACGATTTAGAGCACTATTGAAAGGGCGATTTTCGTCGTCGAAATCACAAGTTTGGAGCATGATTGGGTGCCCCAAATTTGCCTTCAAAGCATTCGTGCATACGGTCTAGGTTCGCATTCAAATACCAGAATGGAGCTCCCAAACCATGCCCACCGCGAACTTTGACGCACGCACACTCTCAATCGACGGCAAACGAATCTGGATCGTCTCTGGATCCATGCACTTCCAGCGTGTCCCGCGTGAGCTCTGGGAGGACCGGATCCGTACAGCGAAAGCCGCAGGCGTCAACACGATCGAAACCCCGATTTTCTGGAATCTGATCGAGCCCCGCCCTGGATCTTACGACTTCAAAGACAACAACGACATCAAGCACTTCCTATCGCTGCTCGCAAAGCACAACATGTACGCGATCATCCGTCCCGGCCCATTTATCGGCGCTGGATGGGATCTCGGCGGACTCCCGGCGTGGCTCCTCAACATCGCGGATGTCAAACTCCGCGCCCCGAACCAGCCCTTCCTCGAAGCGGTCGGGAAGTACTTCAACGCGCTCGCGAAGCAGATCAAATCCATGCAAGCTTCCGTCACCGCCGGCGGCCCGCTCATCATGGTCCAGAACGAATCCCAGTGGGACTGCGACGACCAACTCGCCGCGACC
>JAEPQP010000146.1 GCA_017640485.1 Phycisphaerales bacterium
CCATGATCGGGGATCTGTGCGAAGCTGGGATGCCTTCGAGCGTGGATCTTGTTGCCGGGGCGCCGTATGAAACGGATCTCTTGTACCACGAAGAGTTTGTTGCGCTCCAAGAACGATTCCCGGTAACCTTCCGGTACAGGACCGCGATCTCGAGATACACGCATGCTGATCAACCCAGCAAAATGTATGTACAGGACCAGATCAGTCAGAATGCAGACGAGCTGCTTGCAAAGCTTCAAAGTCCAAGGACTCTGATTTACATCTGTGGCATCGCGGGCATGGAAATCGGTGTATTCCAGATGCTTGCGGAGATGCTGGATCCAGAATCGCTGAGTCAGTATCTGACGATCAAAGCGGGAACGGACCCAGATCCCGCGTTGTGGGAGCGGAGCATGATCCCTCGGAAGCTCAAGCCGACCAAGCGGATGTTCCTCGAGGTTTATTGACCCATTGCTGATGTTCGCGGTGCGGGATCCTGAATCACTGCTTGAGATCGGGACACTTCGAGCAAAGCGCTTGTGCCAAATCTTCGTTTTCTGCGGATCAGAGCGGAAACCGTCCCCGCTGATATGCGGAACTCATGGCACAAGCGCACTAGACTAGGGACGCTTACGAGGCCGAGGATCGGTCAATACCCTGATGGAGAATCCGATGAGGACCAAATCGACACGCAATGAGAAACGGGGACTCCGAGCACTGGGTCTCGCACTGACCTTTGGCGCCTTGACGCTGATCGCGTCTCCAGCGGCGGCACAGACGACCAGTCTCTCGGTCTCGATCGTTGAAGCGGCGAGCGTCGGCGGATCCCAGCGGGATCAGATCCAGAGCTTTGCGGATCACTGGTCCGGGCGGGCTCTCCAGAGCGATTCACAGCAGGCCTCTCGAGCACAAGCCAAACTGCTTGAGCCGCTGATCAACCCGCGTGTCTCGATCGCGTTCCGTCAAGCGTACGACGAATCGCTTGGAGCATACTTCGATCAGCTCTCGTCCAACGGGGACATCGGATCGACCCTCTCCGCTCTCCGGATTTCGGGGGAACTGGGTACTGAAGACTCCGTCGCACGCATCATCGCAGGACTGGAGCACCGTGATCCTGGGGTCCAGATTTTCGCGGCTGGTCGCGCGGGGAGAGTCTTCCGCACAACTGCTGCGAATGGTCCTGCACTGAGCATTGTTGATCTCGACAAACTGATCGCGGCACTGAAGAAGGCCGCATCTGGTGGGGATCAGGCATTGGTCGGCGCGTGCATCCAATCACTCGGACAGGGTGGTTCGCTTCCATCTGACGAGTTCCTCGCTCAGCGGGCTCGGAGCTTGAGCGTGATGTGTGATGCCGCGAGTGAGCAGGTTGTGAGTGATTCAGATCTGGAGACCCGTGCACGCATGGCGATGCAGGCTTCGAGCTTTGCGACCAACTCGTTGCTTCAGGTGGGTGAAGATTCCAACACGGAAGCCGTGCGATCTGCGGTGGCGCTGGGCGCGAACATGATCGCGATCTCGCTCTCGGATGTGATCAACAGCACGATGCCTGCTGTCGGGGAGCGTGACCTCCAGGTGACCCTCGTGCGTTCAGGGGAATCGCTGCTGTACTTCGCGCTGCGTGAGCACGCGGAGCTCAATCGGCGTCCGATCGGGAATGTTGAGCAGACGGCGTTTGCGGATCTGCTCGAGGAGGGTGAGGACCGGAGTTTCCGCAACCAGGCGGCTCTACTCCTCGGACCGGGCTCACCGATTGTGACGGAGTTTGATTTCGAGGACGATCAGTTCGTGAACTGATCCGAATCCTGATCACATTTGATTTCACAAGCAACATCAAGCGACTGATGCGGGTACAGTGGTTCTATGAGCCGGATGCTGATCCCTATCGCTGTTCTTGTGGTCCTCGTAGCGGTTTCGGTCTTTGGAGATCGTCCCCAGCCGCGTGCGGACCTGACCTTTATCAACTCGTCTGAAGTCAACACGCTGGATCCGCAGCGGATGAGCTGGATGCATGACCTGCGGACCGCTCGCTTGCTGTTTGAGGGTCTCGTCAAGAACGATGTCCTAAGCGACGGATTCGAGATCATCCCCGGCGTCGCGGAATCGTGGGAACTCTCCGACGACGCTCGGACCTACACCTTCCGCTTCCGAGATGATGCGAAATGGACCAACGGCGAGCCCGTCACTGCACACGACTTTGTTTACTCGTGGAGACGCGCCATGCTCCCCGATCTGGTCTCGGACTATGTCGCGATGTTCATGAACATCGACGGGGCGCGGGCGTTCTACGACTGGAGACAAGAACAGCTCGACGGATTCATGGAGCGGGAATACGCAAGCCCACAGGCACAGCGAGACGCGTCGTACGCGCTTTGGGAAGAGACCAAGGAACAGTTTGATGCGATGGTCGGGCTACGAGCGATTGATGATCGCACGCTGGAGGTGATGCTCGAGCGCCCCGTGCCGTACTTTTTGGAGTTGTGCGCGTTCACGGTCTTTGCACCGGTCTATGAGCCGCTGGTCGCTCAGTACGAGCGCCCGGACCCCACCACTGCTCGCTTGGTGCGTCGTCCCGGATGGACCAAGGGCGGGGTGCTGGTGTCTAACGGCCCGTTCAAACTCGATGAGTGGCGCTTCAAGCGCGACATGCGGATGTCCAAGAGCGAGCATTACTGGGATCGGGACTCGATCGCGATCCGCACGGTTTCGATTCCTTCGATCTCGGATCCCAACGCGGGAGTGCTCGCGTATCAAACGGGTTCGATCGACTGGATCTCGGATGTGACGAGCCCCTATCGGGGGGACATGGTCGCTCAGAAGCTCGCGTTCCTTGAGGAGCACAAAGAACGCGTGGAAGAACTCCAGGCTCAAGGCTACGACCAGTTCTCGATCACCCGGATGCTTCCGGATGATCCGCGGGCGCACACGCACGCCGTGTCCTCGTTCGGGACCTATTTCTATAACTTCAACTGCAAGCCCCGACTCCCGGACGGACGAGAGAATCCGTTCGCGGATGCCCGCGTCCGGCGTGCGTTTGCGATGTGCATCGACAAGCCCGCGATCGCTCGTGAAGTCCGTCGGCTGGGCGAACCCTCCGCATCGACACTCATCCCTCCCGGATCCATCGGTGGGTACACCTCTCCAAAGGGACTCCCGAACATCGGAGACGCTGTGAGTGAGGAAGAACGGCAGAAAATCATCGACACCGCCAAGGCGCTCCTCGAAGAAGCGAACTTCCCGGATGACTTTGTCGTTGAGCTCGCGTTCAACAAGGACGCGGGGCATGATCTGATCGGGCAAGCGATCGCGAAGAGTTGGCAGAAGTCGCTCGGTGTTCAGACCTCCCTCTCGCAGAAAGAAATCAAGATCTTCCGTGAGGACCTGAAGAACAAGCAGTACATGACCGCTCGCGCCGGATGGTTTGGGGACTACGGTGATCCAACCACTTTCCTCGACATCAACCACTCGCAGGATGGGAACAACGATCGGGCATACAACAACCCGGTCTATGACCAGCTGCTCGCGGATGCTGCGAACGAGCTGGATCCTGAGAAGCGGATGACGCTGCTGAGCGAAGCGGAGCGGATCATCATGGAGGAGGACCTTCCGATGGTGCCGATCTTCTATTACGCGACGATCTACATGTTCGATGCGAAGAAGTTGACCGGGCTCTCGACGCATCCGCGCACGAAGCAGAACGCATTCTTGATCGATATGTTGGGTGACGGGATCGGTCCGGATCTGCCCCGCCCGATGAATCCGGATTCGATTCAGATCGGAGGGGTTTCGCCATGATGACGCTGATTCTGCGGCGGCTCGCGTCGCTCCCGATCATCCTGCTCGTGATCTACACCATCACCCTCACCCTCGCGTGGGCGGTTCCCGGGAATCCGCTCGAAAATCCTGAGAAGCGTCCGAAGCCCGAAGTGGTCGAGCAGATGAAGAAGCAGTACAACCTCGACTCGTTCCCGAGGTTCTATGTTTCGTACCTGAGCAGTGCGACCGGGTTTGCGTACGCGAAGGACTGGATCAGCGGCGAGCTTTCACGCGAACGGGAAGCGGCGATCGCGGCGGGGTTTCCCCCGGCTCAGCGTCCGGTCTTTGATCTTGGACCATCTCTGGAATACGACGACTGGACGGTCAACGAGATTGTCCGAGGTGCGCTCCCGGTATCGATTACGCTCGGAGCCGCGGCGATCCTGATCGCGCTGATCATCGGATTGGGTGCGGGGGTCATCGGTGCGGTCAAACCCAACTCGATCGCGGATCTGTGTACATTGACGATCGCGATGATCGGGATCTCGCTTCCAGGGTTTGTGATCGGGACGGCGTTGCTGCTGGTCTTTGCGGTGCTTGTGCCGTTGTTCCCGGTTGGGGGTTGGGGAGGACCAAGCAAAGCGATCCTGCCCGCAGTCACGCTCTCGCTCCCGTTCGCGGCGTACATCGCGAGACTCACACGCATGGGGATGATCGAATCACTCGGCGCAGACTACATCCGCACGGCTCGCGCCAAGGGTGCATCGGAGCGTGCGGTCTTGTACAAGCACGCTCTGAAAAACGCGTTCCTCCCGGTGCTGTCATTTCTTGGACCTGCGACAGCACTCGCGATGACCGGCTCGTTTGTGATCGAGAAGGTGTTCACGATTCCCGGGATGGGTCAGCACTTCGTCAATGGCGTACAAAACAAGGACCTCTTCCTCATCATGGGGGTCGTCCTGATCTTTGCGACGATGCTGATTCTGTTTAATCTCGTGGTCGATGTGCTGTATCGCTGGGTCGATCCGCGGATCGACTGACTGTCGCTCAGGCAAGCTCTTTGAAGCGGAATGATGCGCCGGGGAAGACATCGCATGTCACGAAATCCGCGCCCGCGAGATCGATCGCTTTCTGCCCCGGTGCGCCAAGGGTGAGCCAGACGGCGATGTTGGGTCCGACATTGATGACCATGCCGTTGGAGCGTGGATCGATGCCGACGATGGTGCCCATGACGCGGCGTGGGGTCCCCATACATGGGTCGATGCAGCGTCCTCCCGCTCCCGCTGGATCGATGCGTCGGGAGGTCGCGTGGATGGTTCCCAACACGGTCTTGCCGATCTTGGTGTGGAGATCTTCAAGATCCCCTTCAACGACGAGATGCGTCTTGTAGTTGGTGTTTGGGTACGAGAGGACCACCATCGCTGGCTTCGCGTGGGTTGCTTCGATGATCGAATCGATCACGGTCCGTGTCAGGGTGGGGTCGATTTTGGTCGTTGGTGCGGGGTGGATCATGGGGTAAGGATAGCCGAGAACTGGATGATGTGCATCCGGATAGGTGCTGGGTTTGATCGGGTTCAGACGATCGCTTCGCCCATCGCGGGTCTGGGGAGATCGCGCGGGGATGATCCCATCTGGAGGAAGTTCCAGAGCATGATCGAGCCGCTGGGGGTCATGAAGGATTCGGGGTGGAACTGGACGCCCTCGAGCGGCGCTTTGCTGGGATCTGCCCAGACCCGTCGCATCCCCATGATGACCTCGACTTGCTGACCATCGATCTCATCGGTGCAGATCGCGGTGACCTGCCAGCCATCCTCCCCTTCTTGAAGCGGCGGGATGGTCGAGGGCTCGACGATCAGCGAGTGGTAGCGCGCGACGGTCGCTGGAGCGGGGATTCCATCGAACAGCCCCTGGCCATCATGGCTGATCTGGGAGGTTTTGCCGTGCATAAGTTTGGGGTGGCGCGCGACGGTCATGCCGTTGGAGTCCGCCATACATTGGTGTCCCAGACACACCCCCAGCACGGGGATCTTCCCGGCGTAGTGCTGGATCATCTCGCTGGAGACCCCCGCTTCCTTCGGGGTGCATGGGCCTGGAGAGATGATCAGGTGCGTGGGTCCGTTCCCAGAATCGAGCTCATCGGCTTGCTCAGGAGTGATCTCATCGTGGCGCACGACGACCAGGTCCTGGTCGGGTTCGAGGGATCGGTCGATCTCTCCGAGCCTTTGGACGAGGTTCCAGGTGAAGGAGTCGTAGTTATCGATCAGGAGTATCACGGACGATGATAGGTCGGCTGGGTCCGTTTATGCCGCGTCTTCACGCATCCATGAAGTGCCCGCAACGCCGTCTTGTGTGACGAGGAACAGGTCCTTGGTGATC
>JAEPQP010000124.1 GCA_017640485.1 Phycisphaerales bacterium
GAGACCTTCATCCCAGAAGGATTGCTCGGACTCGATTGGGAGCACCAGCTCTCAGAAAGCACCAAACTCACAGCAACGACCACCTACTTCCCGAGTTTCGATGACTTCGGCGAGTTCCGCTGGAACTCGGGCGCGGGGATCGAGGTGCTGCTCGACGGCGACAGCGGCATGACGCTCAACGCGGGGGTTGAGCACCGTCATGATTCTCAGCCGGGACAGGGGATCAAGCCCAATGACCTGAACTACTACATGGGTGTGGGCTGGAAGTTCTGAGCCCTTCAGGCTTGATGCACTCGGCGCTATGATCAGTCGTGAGCAATCAGCAGACCCAACCAAACACCCGCGCGAAACACCTCAGGAGACTGATGGTGTTTTTCGCGGGGATCATGTACGCGATCGCGCTCAAGTATTTCGTCATCCCCGCTGAAGTGATCCTGACGGGGAGCGAGGGGATCGCGGTCTCGATTTCGTACTACCTTGACAGCACAGCGGTGTTTATCGTGCTCTACGCGGTGTTTCAATCGATGCTGCTGACCTTCGCGTACCGGAAGATCAGCAAGCTCTTCGCGATCCGCTCTCTGATCGTCGTGATGACGGTGATCCTGTCGCTCCTTCTGCTTCCAGACTTCCAGATCACGCAGCCTGGCGCGTATAACGAGCGGATCATGCTGGTGCTGTTCGGAGGGATCCTCGCTGGAGCCTCAAAGGCGCTCGCGTTCAAGAATCGGGGTTCGACGGGCGACGAGGATATTGTCGCGGCGTATTACGCGATGAAGTTCCTCAAGCCGGTCGGGTCGATCGCGATCCTCGCGGGGGTCGTGTCCACAGGGTTCGGGCTCCTGCTCCAGTACCTCAAATCCGATGATCTGGCGCTGGTGATCAACACGCTGATGTACACCTGCCTGTTCATATTCGTGAGCACCGAGACACTCAACACGCTCTATCACAAGTTCAAACTCACGATGCTCGCAGTGATCTCAACGGATTCAGCGGTGATCGGCGATGCGATCACCGCCGCGTCTCCGCACCGGACCTACACGATCCAGAGCGGGGTGGGCGGGCAATCGAATGCGGAGCTCTCGATGGTCCGCACGATCGTAACGCTCGAAGAACTCCCGAAGCTGCTTCAGGAGATCAACAAAGCCGCGCCGGACGCGTTCTACTACCACCACGAGATCGAGGGGGTTTCGAGGAAGTTCTACATCTCACCGATCTGATCGATTGATGATCTCAATGAGTTCACTCAACTGACCAAGAGTTCCCATCCCGACTCACCCTTCGATACAGCGTGTCGCGCTCAACCGGCTCATAACCCGCTTCTTCGATCGCGCGGTGGAGGTCGAGTTCGGTGGTTTCTTGGTGGGTGCCTTCTCCCACGGCTTTGGTGATGTCGTACCAGACGACGGTGCCGTCGATGTCGTCGGCTCCCGCTTCGAGCATCAGCTGCGCCATCGGGAGGGTCTGCATGATCCAGAACGCTTTGACATGCGGGAAGTTGTCGAGCATCAACCGGGTCACGGCGATCGTGCGGAGGTTCTCCAGACCTGCTGGTCCGCTGAGGTGCTCGAGTTCGGAGCCGTCGGGGAAGAACGGGAGCGGGGTGATGGTCTGGTAGTACCCGCCCCGTGATGACATCTCGGGAGTAGGGAGGACGGCGTCATCTATATTGAGCGTGATGACCGGTGCGTTGATCTGTTCGGATTCAACGATGCCATCGGCGATGTATGCGTCGGGATCGCCTGTGTATCCGAGTCGGTGGAGTGCTTGATCCTGGGAGCGGCGCAGGATTTCCATGTGGCGGAGTCGCTCGGCCTTTTTGTCTACATGGCCGTAGAGCATCGTGCAGTTGGAGTTGAGTCCGACTTCGTGCGCGACGAGGTGGACATCGAGCCATTCGTGGGCGCCGATTTTGGTTTTGAATGCCTCTTTGTGGACGCGTTCGTCGAAGACTTCGGCGCCGCCGCCTGGGAGTGATCCGAGTCCGGCTTCTTTGAGACGCTCGAGCACCCAGCGGACTCCCGCTTTGGTGTCGTTCTTCTTGTAGACCTTCGCGATGCGTGCGAGGTGGACGAGTTCGACTGCGGTGAATGCTTTGAGATGAACGCTCGGCGCGACTTCCCTGAGCGCCTTGAGCATATCGGTGTAGTACTCGAAGGGGAGGTAGGGATTGAGCCCCCCCACGATGTGCATTTCCGTAGCTCCGCTCTCGGCGGCCTTCTTACCCTCGGCGCGGATGTAGTCGAGGTCGCGGGTGTACTCGCCCTCTTGACCCTTCTTCCGGTAGAACTCGCAGAACTTGCAGGACAGGGCGCAAACATTCGAGTAGTTGAGGTGGCGGTTGATGTTGTAGTACGCGACCCCGGGATGCATGCGATCCCGGACAGATTTGGCGAGTTCGAGCACGGTCCAGATGTCTGGAGTGGTGTAGAGAATCCAGCCGTCATCGAGGGTCAGGCGCTCTCCGCGATGGACTTTCTCGGCGATCGGGAGGAGCTGGGTATCAAGATTTGGGAGCGCAGCGGTCGTCATGGTCAACTCTAGGTTCGTCGAGCGTGGATCGCTGGATTCAGAGGATGATCAAGAGTCGAGCGCGAGCCCCTTGATGTGCTCGATCATCGCTCGGACCGCGGCTCCTCGATGAGAGATCGCGTTCTTCTCGGCCGGCTCCAGTTCGGCGCTGGTCTGGAGGTAGTCTGGGTGGACGAGGAAGATTGGGTCGTATCCAAAGCCGTGGTCTCCTCGTGGGACGGTCTCGGAGGGGATCGCGTTGGGTTCATCGATCGGGAATCCGATGCGTCCCTCAAAGGTCCCCTCGCTCGTCGCGATGACCTCCCCGCTTGGATCAGCGAGAACCATTACGCACACGAAGCGGGCCGAACGGTCTTCGAGCTCGACGCCGTCGAGTTCAGCGAGCACACGGTCGATGTTGTGCTCGTCGCGTTGTTGTCTGGAGAGTGCGGCGGCCCGTCCATCGGTCTCGCCGTTGAAGGCGTAGTGCGATGAGATGACCCCGGGACGACCTCCGATCGCATCAATCATGAGTCCGGAATCGTCGGCAAGGCAGTGCTTCCCGGTAAGCTTGGCGTATTCCTGGGCCTTGATGGTTGCGTTCTCGAGGAAGGTCTGCCCGGTCTCGTCGGGCTCTGGGAAGGAGTCGCTCAGATCGCTGAGGCCGAGGATCTCGATGGAGGAGTCTTGGAGGAGGGACCGCAGTTCAGCGACCTTTCCGGGATTCTGGGTTGCGAGGACAATGGTGCTCATGTCGTATTCTACCAATCGGTTCATGACTCGTCGGGATTTGTGCTGCGGAGCACCCGATGGTGGGTTTGACGGATTCGCTGAGGGGTTTTGGACTATGCTTGGTCCATGAACTCAAGCAGAACCGAACTGGCGCACCAAGCTGCGGATGCGATCGAACGCTACTCTCCAACGATTCATGCGTTGGTTGGGTTTGATGGTTTTGTGGATTCAATTATTCATGTCGTGAATCAACGCCATTCGATGGCCGCGGATGACTATGACCGGATCAAAACGATCCCGGAGTTCGCGGCTCGGTGCGGTGCAGCAGCCAACAAGAGTGCAAACCTCGAGATGGTCGTCCAAGATGTCCGCTTCGGAGGCAACGGCCCACTGTTGTCATCGGCGCTGGGATCGTTGGGGGTGTCGGTCGTGTACATCGGCGCGGTTTCGCGTGAGGACGATTGGAACCGGACCGATCCGATTTATAAGCCGTTTGCTGATCGGTGCGAGCGGGTGATCCCGATTTGCCCTCCAGGACGGACCGATGCGCTGGAGTTTGAAGACGGCAAGATCATGCTCGGGAAACCCGAATCAGTCCAGCGGGTGACTTGGGATCTGATCAAGCAGACGCTGACGCTCGAGACGCTGATCGAGATGTTCAATCACGCAACGCTGTTGTCGGTCGTGAACTGGACTTTGGTCGCGGGGGTCGAGGGAATCTGGGAGGGCTTGTGCGATGAGGTGTTCCCCAAGCTCGATCCGAACCCGGATCGCCGGCTGTTCCTTGATCTGTCGGATCCTGCGAAACGGACAGATGATGACATCGCGCGAGCGATGAAACTCATCCAACAACTTCAGGAGCATGTCCAGGTCACGCTGGGTCTGAATCTTGCGGAGAGCGGACGCGTCGCTCAGGTGGTCGGGGTCGATGCGTACGACGATGAGCACAACCAGTCGCTCGCATCTATGGTTCCCCAAGCGGCGCAGCGGATCCGGGAGAAGCTTGGCTTGTCGTGCATCGTGATCCATCAGCACACCGGCGCTGGAGCCGCGGATGATCAGGGAGAGTCGGGTTGGTTTGCGGGTCCGTACACGCGCAAGCCGAGGATCTCGACCGGGGCCGGGGATCACTTCGGGGGCGGGTTCAGCTTTGCTCAGCAGGCGGGGCTCGGTCTTGGTGAGTGTCTCGCGGCGGCGTGCGGCGTCGCGGGTGCGTATGTCCGGGATGCCCAGTCACCGAGCAAGGAACGGCTCGTTGGGTTCTTGCGAGATCTCCCCGCACCTGAATAAGCTCACGATGGGTCTGAGCGGAATAGAGCGGACTTTCCGCCTACCGTCCTCCCATGCCTCCGAAGAAGAAAATCAATCCACTCGAGCAAGCGAAGCAGCTTGAGCTCAAGGACGATATCCCCGGCGCGATCAAGGTCTACCGTTCGTTCCTGTCCAAGAACCGCACGCACCCCAGCGCGATGAAGGTCAGGATCCGTGCCGCTCAACTCTGTGTCATGCGTGGTAAGCACGAAGACGCGATCAAACTCGTCGAGAACGCAGGGCTCGCGGGACGCGATAACCTGTTGCTGATGTATACGCTCGCGCAGGCGTCTGCGTATGCGGGGAAACTCGAAGAGGCGCATCAGGCGCTCGAGCGGACGCTTGAGATTGATCCGGACTATCCATCCGCGATCGCTCGGCTCGCGACCATCATGCAGTACGAAGGGCTCGCGGATGACGCGGTCAAGATCCTCGACGATGCAGACAAACGCGGGATCGAGGCGTGGGATATCGATCATACATTCGGTGAGCTCGCGCCCAAGTCCGGACGCGTTGACGAAGCGGTCGATCGGATCAAGAAGCGACTCGAAGATTCATCGATCAAGGGTGCGCCACGGATCGCGCTGCTCAACACGCTCGCGTCGCTGCTCGAAAAACAGGAAGACTACAGAGGCGCGTGGGAAGCGGCTGACAAGAGCAACCAGCTCAACACGGGTGAGGGCTACGGCGGGTACGCGATCAAGGGCAAGAAGAACAACAAGACCAGCACAGATCTCACGAAATACACCCAGCGGATGCACACGGTGATGGAGATGTTCACCGTTGACTTTCTGAAGACCTTTGAACCGACGGACAAGGGGCCTGAAGAGCGTCCAGAGATTCTGATGATCTCGGGGATGCCGCGTTCGGGAACGACGCTTCTTGAGCAGATCCTGTCCTCACATCCCGAATCGGAAAGCGCCGGCGAAGCTCCGTTCTTGATCCAGGCGGCCGCGGACCTGAAGATGTATCCCGATCCGAATAAAAAGATCATGGAACGGATGTCCATGACCAAGCGGAACAAGATCGGGGAGAAAATCGTCCAGGAACTCCAGGAGAGTTCGGGGAGCAGCCGGTATGTGGTTGATAAACACCCCAGCAATGATGAGCACATCGGTCTGCTCAGTGCTGTTGCACCCGGCGCGAAGATGATCCTGACCCGGCGCGATCCGCGCGATATCGCGATGTCGTGTTTCTTCCGGAACTTCGCGCTCGGGCACGGCTGGACCAACAAGTTCGACTCCATCGTGGACATGCTCGAGATCCGCTTGCAGATGCACGATCACTGGCTCGAAGTCATCCCGGAGGGGGCGCCCTGGATTGGACTGATGGTTGGCGACTACCAAGCGATCGTTGAGAATCCAGAAGTGGAAACCCGGAAACTCGTTGAGTTTACTGGTATGAGCTGGGATGATGGGTTCTTGAACTTCTCGAAGCGGAAGCGGATTGTCCCGACGCTCCAACCCCATCAAGCGGCTCAGGGCGTGTACAAGGGATCGCTTGCGAAGTGGGTGCCGTATTCGGAGTTCATGGGACCATCGCTCGACCGGCTCAACGCGATCTGCGAGAAGCACGGGTACCCGGTTTAGGATCGCGAGAAGACTCGTTATGAATCGTCGGTCGGACGATCCATGCGTTCGGTTTGGCCACCTTCATGCTCGATGATGATGGTGTCGGCTTCGTCGATGAAGAGGCCGTGGTCGATGACACCAGGGATATCGTTGAGTTCCATCGCGAGTTCGACGAGATCTTCGTGTCCCTCGATGGTTGCGTCGAGGACAAGGTTCCCGTTGTCGGTCAGGAAGAGTCGGCCGTCCATATCCTGGCGTATAACGCCGTTGATCCCGATATGACGCAGCGCCTTGCGTGTTGATGCGACGCCATAGGCCATGACCGCGATGGGGAGCGGGAAGCTGGTTCCAACCTGTGTTTCAGCGACTTTACTCTCGTTGACCATGAAGATGGTGCGCTTTGAAGCCCAGCAGAGGATGCGTTCTCTGGTCATCGCGCCGCGTGATCCTTTGAGCACGACCATGGATCGGTCGACCTCGTCGGCGCCGTCGATGAGCACATCGATCTCTTCGATGAGCGCGAAGTCGACGATCTTGAGTCCGAGCGAACGACCCAGATCCTCGGCGCGTTCGGACGCGGCGACACAGCTGATATCGAGTCCTTCGTCGGAGACGCGCTGCGCGAGTGCGTGGATTCCACGCGCCGCTGTGAGACCTGCTCCGAGCCCGACGATCATGCCGGACTCGACCTCGGCGACTGCGGCGTTGGCGAGGATATCAGCGGTGGCTTGTTGCTTACTCAAAGCGGATCCCCTGTGCAAGTGTGAGCTCGTCTCCATAGTTGATTGTACAGGTCTGACGACGCATGTACACCTTCCACGCATCGGAACCTGATTCGCGTCCACCACCCGTGTCCTTCTCACCGCCGAACGCGCCACCGATCTCGGCGCCGGATGTCCCGAGATTGATGTTGGCGATGCCGCAGTCGGAGCCCGCACCGGTTGGCGCGAGGAAACGTTGCGCGGCGTTGGAGGATCCTGTAAAGATCGCGCTGCTGAGTCCTTGATCCACCGAGTTCTGCATGTCGATCGCTTCTTCGAGCGTCTTGTAGGTGAAGACATACATGATCGGCGCGAATGTCTCTTCGAGCGCCATCGGGAGTTCGTTGGACTCTGGGACACGGATGATGGTGGGTTTGACGAAGTACCCCCCACTGTTGTCCCCGGCGACCTGGGCGCGTTCTCCGCCGGTCAGGAGCTTCCCGCCTTGCTTGACGGCTTCGCTCACAGCGTGCTCGTACTGCTGGACGGACTGCTCATTGATGAGCGGTCCCATGAGGACGGACTCGTCGAGTGAGTCACCGATATTGACAGTCTCGTACGCGTTGACCAGCTTCTGGGTGAACTCGTCGGCGATGGATTCGTGGATGATGAGCCGGCGGGTGGTTGTGCACCGCTGACCCGCGGTGCCGACGGCTCCGAACACGGTGGACTTGAGGGCCAGATCCAGATCCGCGTCGGGTTCGATGATGACCGCGTTGTTGCCTCCGAGTTCGAGCAGGCACTTCCCGAGGCGCTGAGCGACGACGGATCCGACGCGGCGACCCATGCGGCAAGACCCCGTAGCACTGATCAGCGGGTATCGCTTGTCGGCGATCATGGACTCTCCGACCACATCATCGGTCCCGATGACGAGCTGGAAGATGTTCTCGTAGCCCATCTCAGTCGCGATCTTCTCGGCGATGGTGTTGGTCGCGATCGCGGTCAGTGGGGTCAGGAGCGAAGGCTTCCAGACGGTGGTGTCGCCTGCGATGGTTGCGAGCATCGCGTTCCATCCCCACACAGCGTTGGGGAAGTTGAACGCGGTGATGACCCCCACTGGTCCGAGCGGGAGCCACTGTTCTTTCATGGTGTGTTCTGGTCGCTCAGAGGGCATGGTGATGCCGGTCA
>JAEPQP010000052.1 GCA_017640485.1 Phycisphaerales bacterium
AGTTCCGCAACCCCCACTACCACACCCCACGCGACACGATCGAGACGCTGGACTTTGTGCGGATGGCTGCGTGCGTGGATGCCGTTGAACGCGGTGTTCGATCAGTTGGCAACTAATGGGTAGAGGATCCAGTCGCCGTCGATGGATTCGGGCTCATCTCGTAGAGCTTCTTTGAACTCATCTATGGTCAAGAACTCAGGCCACTCAACATCTACTTCCCCGTTATGATCTGATATCGGCCTTCCCTGATCATCATCTCGATCATGACCAAAAGAGTACAGAACTGGATGATTTTCAATGAGCCGGTATCCGTATCGCTTCCCACTCATCTGATCGATCCATCTCTCCTGAAGATCATCATCTAGCTCATCTAGGGATTCTGGATAATCTCCGTATTTCGCTTGGTACAATTGCAGCTCCACCACACAGCTTGCAGCACATCGCAACATCCACCAATGCAGTTGGGTTTTATAAAAACTGCTATAGATGGGGAGAAACTCATATACAGGCGCGAACTTTTCCTCTGAACTGGTAATTTCGCGGACAACAGGTCTGACATGAGACACATTGCGTTCCCAAGGATTCATCTCAAAATCTAAGCGATGGGCATCAAAAAACAAATCTAACATCCTGATTTGATCACTGTAAGAACCGCATTGGTTCATCATCTTCATGACACGATCCATCTTCCTTGGTCGCTCAACATGTGTAGCCGACAACTCTTGAACTGCAAAAAACCTGCCTACACCAAGAGCAGTAATGCGCCCTTCGATCGCATCTTCATAAATCCAGTTCAGCATATTTTTGATCTGCCATCTCTCCATTGACAGAGCCTCATCAGCGGACCGATCCGAATGCGTGTACAGGCCTTGCAAATATTCCAACTGTGATTCGGACCAAGAGGAGACATCTAAGCACCCTGTCAGGACTGCCTTGTCAATCATGGAATCAATACTATTTTTTACGAGTTCCTCAATCACGCAATTGATGAGCGGTACGAACTCTTTGAAAGATTGAACATCCTCCAGGTATGAAATTGCCTGATCAACTCGACCGTTATTAGAGCATTGAATTGCTTGGATGAGCAGCATCTGGCTCTGAGTTCGTAAACTCTGTAAATGTGGCAATAAAATATCGAAAGAAGTCGGCTCGCCCAATATTGGCTCTGGATTCCACATCTCAGCTACGGGCATCCCCAAGTATGGATTTTGAGCACACTGAACGATGTCGTCGATGAGATCTTGGTTTTTTTCAACAAAGGATGCTGACTCTTCATATCCATCCTTTTTTGTCCCAACAACGAGCCTCTTGCCATCCAGTTTCTCTAGCAGCACACTCTGAATAGCTTGCATCTCATCCCACGCCCGATCCTCGACGGGGATACTCTCCACCCACGCGCCATAACGATCAACATACTCCTGTGCGGACTCATCCATCTTCGGGAACGGCTGTTCCCCAGCACACGCATGAAAAACAATGAATAGCAAAATCAATGCAACACTTTTCATATGTCGAGTATACATCAACCCTATTAAAAACCCCGCCAACTGACGGGGTTCTTGGTTGATATTGATCTGAGTGATTAGCCCTTGATGCCTTTCACCGTCGCGATGGTGTAGCGCTGGCGGTGGCCGGTCTTGCGTTGGTAGGTGCTCTTGGTGCGGAACTTGTGGATGTAGAGCTTGTCGCCCTTTTTCACAGGCTCGGTGATCTCGAGAGTCACGGAGGCGCCGTCGACATATGGAGCGCCGAGCTTTGCGTCGCCGCCTGCGGTACCGACCACGAGGACTTTGTTGATCTCGATGGTGTCGCCGGCTTTGGACTCGCCGTTGTTGTAGAGATCGATGTAGATCGATTCGCCTTCGGTCACTTTGCGTTGTCCGCCGGACTCTTCGATGATTGCGTAGGTGTCTGCCATGGTCGTGCTCCGTTCAGCTGCCGCGTAAGGTCGGGGCGATCCAGAACTTGGATCGCTTGATGCCCGTCATACATCGGGGTCGAGATGATAGCCCCGCTGCTCCGATCCGTCGACTCGAATCGGCCGACTGATCGAGAACCGCGCTCAATCACTCAGAATTGCCCCCCAGCACCCCTCAGAGGCATTGCATAGACTCCCGCATGATCCAGGCTGATCCCATCGAGAGCCCAAGCCAAGCCTTAAGCCAGGCCCCATCCGAGACCCCCTATGTGGAGGTCCCCGCCGACCAAGCCGGTCAGGTCCCGGACGGGATGACCCCGCAACAGGGTCCAAGCCGATTCGATGAGCTGATGGATCTGGTGATCAGAATATGGGATACCGAGATCTTCCGGATCAACGAGACCCCCATCGTGGTGTCCAAACTCACGCTCTCGCTGCTGTTCTTCGTGATCGGGCTGATCCTCGCGAAGCTCATCTCTCGGCGAGTCGAGAACACCATCCTGCCAAGGTTCAAAGTCGACCCCGGACCCGCCAGCGCCATCCAGACCATCCTCTACTACCTGATGCTGACGATCGCGGCGGTCCTCGCGCTGCAGTTCGCTGGAGTCCCGCTCACCGTCTTCACGATCTTCGGCGGTGCCCTCGCGCTGGGGATCGGCTTCGGATCTCAGAATGTCGTCAACAACTTCATCTCGGGGCTGATCCTGCTCATCGAGCGACCGATCCAGGTCAACGACCTCGTCACAGTTCAGGACGAAACGGGAACCGTCGTCAAGATCGGCGCCCGAGCGACGCAGATCCATTCCTACGCAGGGACCACATTCATCGTTCCCAACTCGAAACTGCTCGAGAACTCGGTCATCAACTGGAACCTCCCAACCAAGAAACTCCGCGTGATTATCAGGGTCGGGGTCGCGTACGGCTCAGACACCGCGCTCGTGAAGTCACTCCTCGAGGAACTCCTCAATGACCACATCCGTGTGCTGGAATCCACTGAGAACCGGGTCCTGTTCACCGACTTCGGAGACTCATCGCTGAACTTCGAGGTCCATTTCTGGATCATTCCGCGCACCGTTCTGGATCGGCGCCAGATCGAATCGGATCTGCGATTCAAGATCGATCAACTCTTCCGCGAAAACAACATCACCATCCCGTTCCCGCAGCGAGACCTCAACTTCAATCCGTCCTCGCCGATCTCCGTCGAAATCAAGAATCAAGGCTGATCCGCTCGCGCGATTCGCTTGGGAGCCGAGGAGTCGTGCGCATCATGCGGCCGACCCAAGACCGCGTGGGCTTCTTCGGAAGCCGAGTTCAACGCGACCGAACCGCTGGATTCATCGAACGTCCACCACGCTCGCAGATCTTGCAACGGCAAGACTCGATCCCCGAGATGCGCCCCGCTCACCTCGGATTGACTCATCCCCCTCGACCAAACACGGACATCATCGAGTAATCCACAGAACCGTGTCTTGCCCAGCGCCCCCATATAGACCGGATCCAATCTCGACCCCATTTCGATCGCAGTTCGTTTCCGCTCAATGAGGTTCCCATTGATATACACCGCGATCCAGCGCTCCTGCTGACCCTGCACATCCGTGTGCTCGTACACGCATGCGACATGCTGCCACACACCGAGCGCCATATCGAATCGGATCGAGTCTCGCGCCCCGTGATCGTCATCCACACGGAACTGGAAGTGTGTCGGGTGCGCTCGGAGCGTCCAGGGATCCCGCGCATCGATCCCCACCGACTCCTGCCCCACGATGGTCACATCATGCTTGTGCGGATAGATCACCGGCTTGACCCACAACTCGAGCGTCCACCCGCCCTCACCCGGATACCGCATCGCTTCGCATGCAGGGACCGTCACGAAGTCATCGATCCCATCAAGCGCAATCGCACGATCAACCACACGCTCTTGCTGAGCGGGTGGATCGGAATCGGTCAAGAGCTTCGAATCGAGACCGGTAAGACCCAGACCAGAAAGACCGAATCCAGAAAGACTGACAATAACTGCGGCGATGAGTGGTGTGATATTCATGCACGGATTATCGACTCATAAACACGACACCGCAAGCATGAAATCATGCTTGTGACACGCGCGTGACCGTCCTGTGACAGAGCCGTGACAGATCCGCTACAGAAGAAAGGTCTCCGCTCAGTCCTGCGCGAGCGCCTTGCTCTTTGCGATGCGTGCATCACGCTTGCGGACCGATTCACTCAGCTCGACCTTGCGGAGACGCACCGTTCTAGGTGTCAACTCGACCAGCTCGTCTTCTTCGATGTACTCGAGCGATTGCTCGAGCGAGAGATCACGTGGGGCTTTGAGTGTCACAGTTGCTTCTTTGTTAGCAACACGCATGTTATCGAGTTGCTTCTGACGCGCGATGTTGACGGTCATGTCGAGGTTCTTGTTCGCTTCTCCGATGATCTGTCCCGCATAGACCTTATCGCCGGGCCGCACGAAGAGCACGCCGCGTTCGTGGAGGAGCTGCGCCGCGTACGCGGTCACCGGACCTGTTTCCGACGCGACCAGCACGCCGCAGTGACGCTTGGGACGCTCGCCGGTCACCGGGACCATCCGCAGGAATGTATGGTGCATAATGCCTTCGCCTTGCGTCGCGGTCAGGATCCTGCTGCGCAATCCGATCAACGCACGCGAGGTGATCTCGAACACACAGTGGGTCAGACCGTCGCCGCGTGGTTCGACCTTGACAACCTCGCCCTTTCGTTCTCCGACGAGTTGCATGACGCTCCCGACACTTTCGTCAGTCGTATCGACCACCAACTCTTCGACCGGCTCGCACTTGACGCCATCGATCTCTTTCTCGATGACGATCGGGCGACCAACCGCGAGCTCAAATCCTTCACGGCGCATCGTCTCGAGCAGAATTCCGAGGTGCAATAAGCCGCGGCCTGAAACGATGAACTCATCCGTTGAGCGTCCCGCCGTAACGGCGAGCGCCACATTGTGCTCGAGCTCGCGCTCCAGACGCGTGCGGATCTGACGCGAAGTCACATACTCGCCCTCGTTCCCAGAGAACGGCGAATCGTTCACGCGGAAACTCATAGAGATCGTTGGCTCATCAATCGCGACCAGTTCCATGGGTTCGGGATGATCCGGATCACAGATGGTGTCCCCGATGTCCAGCCCCTCGATCCCTGAGATCGAGCACAGATCCCCAGCGTGGATGAAATCCGCTTTGTGCTTACCCAGCCCCTTGAAGCCCTCGAGGTTCACGATCTTCGCTTTCTTGGTCGTGATCTTCCCGTCAGCGTCCTGCTTGACCAGCGCGATCGGCTGACCCGCACGAATAGTCCCCTGTGTCACACGCCCAACCCCGATCCGTCCGACATACTCAGAGAACCCAAGTGAGGTCACCTGCATCTGCAGCGGTTTTTCGAGATACACATCCGGATGCGGGATGTGCTCGACAATCGCTTGGAATACCGGCCTGAGGTCAGAACCCTTGGTCTCTCCGTCCCACTCATCCACGGCCCAGCCATCACGCGCAGACGCGTATACAACCGGAAAATCCAGAATGTCATCATCAGCACCAAGAGCCGCGAGCAGATCAAAGACCTCACCGATCACGCGATCAGGATCACCATCCGGACGATCACACTTATTAATCACGACGACCGGTTTGAGACCAGCTTCAAGAGCCTTGCTGAGCACGAAGCGCGTCTGAGGCATCGGTCCTTCGTACGCATCAACCACCAGCAGACAGCCGTCCGCCATGCGGAGCACACGCTCGACCTCGCCACCGAAGTCCGCGTGACCCGGGGTGTCAATGATGTTGATCCGGAAGTCCACCCCCTTCGTGTCGTGATACTCCACGGCACAGTTCTTGGAGAGGATGGTAATCCCACGCTCGCGTTCGAGGTCCCCAGAATCCATGATCAAGCCGTGCTGACCACCCTCAAGCTTCTCGAGCTCTCCAGACCGGAAGTTGCCCGACTGTTTGAGGAGATTGTCGACAAGTGTGGTTTTGCCGTGGTCGACGTGGGCAATGATCGCGACATTACGAAGCGTCGTAATGGTGGTGGTTTCAGATGGCATAGTGGTATCCGGGTGCTGCTTCGGTACTCGCTCGAGTACTATGGATGTGGACGGCGTGCGACGATCGCGTCGCGAATCGACCCGGCTCACGCCGAATCTCAGGGTATAAGTCTAGACCCCAAAACCCGGTCTACGCCGACCCGCTCACACTTGAACCCGCATGAAACAGACCCCGTTAGCGGAACACGACCCGCGCCCGCAGGACCCCCTCATCGAGCAGCACCTCCCAGTTCACCAATCCCAGTCCAGAGACCAGGTCGACATTCCCCATCCACTGGGTATTGGACATCGACTCGATCAGCGCTCCAACGCGGACAAACCCGCTCAGCAGCACCGAGCTCCCGCTCTGAGGATCTCCGCCGTTCTGTTCATGGATCGCATCAAACGCGGCTGAGGTTTCAGCGAGTTTCCGGACCCGAGCCCCGGTCTCGACCCCGTCTCCCGAGAAAGAGAATATCAACTCCGAGCTGTTCGATCGTTCCGTTGTCAACCAAGCGACCCGAGACACATCATCGTCCTCGATCTCGCAGGTCCGGACCGCAGCCGGGAACAAACCAGCGTATCGGGTATGAGCGGAGGAATCCTCCGGGAGATCGATGACCACCGACTCCATGATGGAGTCCACTCGCCCCGCGTCGATCGCACCTGATTCGAATGAACCCAGCACCGTCATCCCCACGGCGTCCTGATCGCTCATCGTGGACATGTCCTGCGTGGAAAACACGAACAATGAACCGCTCGGCATCATTCTCGTCAACCCGTTCATCGGTTGATCCAAACCGCCCGCGCCGAGCCCGTCTTCACGCTCGTTCCCGAGCACAATCGAAAGCCCATCCTCTTGAGCAAGATCCATCCGGATTATCGAGCTCGCGGCCATCGCGATGACCGTGTCGTCCCCCAGCGCGCCGAGCAACCCGACTGGAGCAGACCCCGATGGAACATCCCCTCGATAGTGAATCGCAGCACCGACCTCAAACCCATCACCAGACGCGCCGATGACGCAGCGGAGATGCTCGATCTGATCACTGCTTCCATCCCACCCGAATCGCCCGAGCATCCCAACCCACGGATCCACTCGCACACGCAGCGCCACCCCCCACTGCTCATCGAAGCTCCATCGCGGCACAGGATGCTCGCCGATCGGTCCAGTGTGTTCTTTCTGGATCGCGCCCATCGCACGCTCGAGCAGAGCCCGCCCGCTCTTTGGACTCAGCATGACGCGGGGTTTCTGATCTTCCGACCCTTTGAGCATGACCATTGAGTACCGACCGGACTCGATGCCGTAGATCGGAATCCCCGCGACAATTTCGCGCGGGACCGGTTTGAGTTTCTTCCGCAGTTGATCGAAGATCCCCGCGTCGAGTTCCCCCATCACCACCCAGTTCGTGTCCGCGGCGTACATCAAGCTCAGCGGATTGGAAGTATCGTCGATCAGCCCGTCGACCAGCAGCACCACGCGACCGGACATCAACGCGTCAACCACGCCGTCTGCATCAGTCTCAAACAGTTCACCCAGCGCCCCCCACGCGCGGCGGGTCTTGCTGAACATCCCGATCTGCCCAAGCATGTTTCTTGATGCCCGTCCCGCTCCGCTCATGAGTTGCTCGGATGGATCGTCCACAACCGCGACCAGATCGATGTCCGCCGGGAATGCATCGATGATTGACCAATGCTCCGCTTGGTCTTCGAGCCGCATCTCATCACGCAGCAGACCCGCGTGCAGCGACTGACTACACACCAGAACACAGATCAGCATGACACACTTCTGAATCAACACACACCTTCACCGGCTGAGCCGAGGGCACAGAGTCACGAACACGCCGCGTGTTCAGTACGAGTTGTTATAGTGGTCAGGGGAGATCCGCGATGCGGTCATCAGCCGATTTTTCACGATCCAGACGATCGGTCTGGATCAACGCGAAGCCGTCTTGACCGTCCCCGATCAGGATCCCGCTGTGGGTTCGGGTCATCGGACGCGATGTCACGCTTGAGGTGGAGACCAATGTGACAGATCCCTGCCCGATACGAGCGGGGAAGCGTGATTGAAGCTCGTTCAACTCGCTGATCGGGACACCCGATGCGATGAGCGCTTCGATGTCCGCGTTGGTGAAACGCACGAGCCGCTGATCGATGGTCAGCGTGATGGTCCTGCTGCTTGGTCCGCGCTGCGAAGCGAGGAACCCATCGAACGGGGACAACGATGCACGGATCTGCTCGACTCCGGTCTCCAGTTCGGACACCATCGATTGAGCGTCATACTGCATCGCGGATGCGACATCATCCACAGGTGTTGACTGCGCCCCGATCGTGGTCAGTCTCGGGTACACGCTCTGCAACCCAGCAACCAGCATCAATCCGAGCAATACACCCGCGGCGACCGCCATGCGTCCGGTCCTCACCCAACGGCGCAATGATCTCGGAATGAACCGATCGTGCTGATCCAGTCGATTCAACACAGCGCACTGCATGTCCGGCATCGGGATGCTGTCCAGATCGAGCGCCCGGACCGCATCGCTGGTCTCGAGCAGTTCCGCGCGGCGCGTGTGGTCGTACCGCAGTGCGTGCGCGATTTCTTCTTGCATCTGATCGCAGATCTCGCCGTCGAGCGCCGCATCAATCAGCGACTCCGGGATCCGACCAGGGGTCTTGTCATCAAACGACTCGTGATTCTCAGGCGCGTTCATGCGAGCACCTCGTCGACTTCGCTCTGTGATTGATCGAACTGACCACCGAAGTGATCCTTGTACACGGAAGCGAGCTGCTTGTGCTCTTTGAACAACACACGCAATCGACGACGACCACGATGCAGGTGACTCTTCACCGTACCCTCGGGCATGTCCAGGTGAGATGCGATCAGCGCGATCGGCCAATCCAACTGATGGAACAGCACAATGATCTCACGCTGCTCAACCGAGAGGTGCATCAGCGCGGATTGGATCGCGTCCTTCTCAGTCGCGGATCGTTCTTGTGAGTACGTCGTTGCGTCCGGAAGCGTGCCCTTGCCGCCCATCGAACCAACAAAGTCGGTGTCGTACGCGGGTTTGGATTTTGCGACCGCGTTCATGTAGAGCCGGCGAGCAATCGTGAAGAGCCAGGTCGAGAAGCGGAACCGGAAATCAAAGCGGTGCAGGTTCGCGAGCACACGCACGAACGCTTCTTGCACAACATCCTCCGCCATCTCATGGCGTCCGGACATCCGCAAGATGTAGCCGTAGACCGAACGCTGGTGGGCTTTAATCAACTCACCCGCCGCGGCTCGCTCACCAGCGATGGCCCGTTCGATCAAATCTCGTTCTGCTGCACGATCCATGCGATAGCCGCTCCCAGAGGGTCTGTGTCCCTGACTGTACCAGAACGGCCAGAAACAGATGCACTGAATATCGTCCAAACGCATGAATTGGATGCGAATTGCATCGATCTGCCCCCATCTGAGCCCGATCCAGCTTGTTTCTTACCCATTCTGAGCAGATTCCAAAAAACACCCTGCCTACACCGGTCAGGCATAGGTAGGGGAGGGGAGAGATATGTTTGTTGTCTGGAAGGGTGTCCGACCCGTCCATGTTCATCTATTTATCGTTACGCGGCCTTCGCAGCAGGCGTCGGCTTGCGGGTGCGTCCAACAGTCCGCTGTGCAGGGGTCGCACGGATTTCTGCGTCATCAATCATCGCATCGACGAGTTCGAGCGGATGTGATGCCCAGAGGTCCGCACCGATTTCTTCAGCGAGCCCTTCCGCACGATTGAAGACGCCACCACCAACCACGATCTGCGTGTTCGGGCACGCTCCGATCTCATGGAGCGAATCGATCATCACTCGGATGTCCGGAAGATCCGCAGGATTCGAGCAGAACATCAGCAGGACATCGGGCTTCGACTGCTGCACGCTCTGGCGCACTTCATCCAGTGGCACCCCACCACCCGCGAACCGAACCCCGAAGCCCGCGGCTTCGAGCAGGTCCACCGCCATCTGAGCGCCGAGTTCCGAACCCTCGCATGTCCCGCAGCACGCGAGCACCGATCGACCGACCGGATCCGCATTCGATCCAGCGATGAGTGCTCGTGAAGT
Organism: Phycisphaerales bacterium; assembly: GCA_017640485.1. GTDB lineage: Bacteria > Planctomycetota > Phycisphaerae > Phycisphaerales > UBA1924 > UBA1924. The sequence goes on from JAEPQP010000052.1 coordinate 10,047, forward strand.
CTGATCTACCAGGACACGGAACAGTCGGGTTGAGAGGTTGTAAGCGAGTGCCGAGATCTGGTCCTCACGATGGAGACGATCGATCATCTCATAGGTTGGCCAGAACAGGTCGGTCAGCATCAGCTCGGGAGTCACTCCGTTGCTCAGTTGCTCATTGACGATCGATCGAGCCGAAGACCGGTTCCCTTCGATTAGTGCTTCAAACAAACGCTCGCTCAATACATGGACACTCATTTCATTCTTCCTCGTCGTTGTTTTCCCTTCCGCACGAGTGTGGGGTGGGATCAGTGATGTGTTCCGGGCTACGACGCTGCGGCCCAGACCCCACCTATCGATCGCAAACGCATTTCTCCCCAAGCGTCACAATCTCCACACGCCGAATTCTGCGCAAAACAATGCAACCGCCCCCACGATGCCCAATCTTCGTTATTCTGGGACCTTGGTTTGCGATGCGTCCGAGAATGTCAGATCTGCATGCAAATAACGGATCTGACTGGGTGTATTGCACCACAAGAACTGTGAAAAGCGACTGAAAGTTTTTTCACTCCGCGTGCGGTTTGACACAGTCGTAACACGCGCAGATGCCCAAGCTCAGCCCCTGAACACCGATCTGCGCAAATCCTGCACCCTCCAAGCACGACTTCATCTCATCGCGTGTCATAAAGGAGGTCACGGATCTGGGGAGGTACTTGTACGCGCCGGAGGTATCTCTTGCAATCCAGGTCGCCGTGCGAGGCATCACCTTGCCGCAGTAGAACCCGTTGAACCAACGCACCATCGGGTTGCTGGGTTGATCAAACTCAAGGATCACCAATCGACCGCCCGGCTTGAGCACGCGATAGAACTCCTGTATCGCTTTCGACGGCTCTTGGACATTGCGTATACCGAACGCGATTGAAACCACATCGAAGGATTCGTCCTCGAACCGCAGATCCATCGCGTCGCCTTGTTCATAGGAGATGCGCCCCGAGAGCTCGCCCATCAGCTTCCCGCGTTTGTGCTCCGCGATCTCGAGCATGCCTTCTGTATAGTCGAGCCCGATGATCGACTCAGCACGCGATCCACGACCAAACGCTTGGGTCAGATCCCCGGTCCCGCACGCGACATCGAGCACACGATCGCCGGGCTGGACGCGTGCCTTCTTGACCGCAAACTTCCTCCAAGCGACATCTCGCCACATTGAATGTACACGGTTGTTCAAGTCATACGACCGCGCGATCGCGTTGAACATCGCTTGGACCTTCACCGCTTTTTCGTCATTCTCGTGGAGCCCGCTCAACTCAGCATCGTCCCACGCAGGAATAGTCGAATCATTCGCTTGTGTTTGCACTTCTGTCATGGCACAATCAGTGTAGACTCTCACTCCAACCCCGCTCGCTCAACACAGGGAGATTCCGAATGAATCGCACACGCAAACTCCTCATCATCTATCCGCTGATCCTGTTCGTGCTGCTCCCAGCTGTTGGATGCACTGTCAATCCAGCGACCGGGAAACGCTCCTTCACGCTCATGTCATGGGAGAAGGAAAAAGCACTCGGGCTCGCCGCAGCACCCGAGATGACCGAAGCGTTCGGCGGAGAAGTCCCAGACGCGTCCATCGCGGACTACACCAACGAAGTCGGCGCCAAGCTCGTCACCGGCGTCGAGCAAGGGGTCCCCGACCTCGACTGGGAGTTCACAGTGCTCAACTCACCGGTCATCAACGCGTTCGCGCTCCCAGGGGGGAAGATCTTCATCTCACGCGGACTCGCCGAACAGCTCGGGAGCGAAGCGGAATTCGCGGGAGTGCTCGGTCACGAGATCGGTCATGTCACGGCCCGCCACTCCAACCAGCAGATGTCCGCACAACTCGGGATCAACTTCGCGATCGGCGCCGTCGCCGCGGGAGTCGGATTGTCGGACGCGGATTCCGATGTCCGCAAGTACGGCCAGCTGGGACTCCCCGCAGTCGCCGTGGGATCAAACCTCTTCTTGCTCAAGTTCGGTCGCTCCGAAGAACTCGAAGCGGACATGCTGGGAATGCGCTACATGTCACGAGCGGGATACGACCCGAAGGGTCAGCTTGAGGTCATGTACATCTTGAAAGACGCCGCGGGGGGAGCGCGTCAACCCGAATGGCTCTCGACCCACCCGCTCCCCGAGTCGCGCATCAGAGCGATCGAGGAACTCCTCGCGACGGACTACGCCAACACCCAAAACAACCCAGCGTTCAAAACACATCAAGCCCGCTACCAATCACGCATGCTTGATCAGTTGATGACGCTGCCCCCCGCTCCGATGCCGAGCCAAGACGCCCAAGCCAGCGCGATGATGCACCCATCGCTCTATTGCCAGCACTGTCGAGAATCAGTCAACTAACGCCGTTCTTCCACGCGACGAATGATCTCTTGATAGTTCTCGCGATAGAACCGCGTGTACTCGATCTCCAATCGCACCTGACGCCCCTCCTTGCGCCACTCGTTGCGGACCGTGCGGTAGGTCGCTTCTGTAAAGGGCACCATCTCCCCATCGACTTCAGTCTCCGGGAATGCAAAGAATAACGCATCGAGCTCTACGATTTCTGCATCACTAAATGCTCCGGATGCTTTCGCCTCACCCAGCGCCTTGTACGCCGCTCGACAGTCCTCAGCGATATCGATCCCGAAACACCCCATCATGACCTGCACACCAGTGCGCCAGCCGGGGTTCTCCACATCAGACACAATCTCGAACGGGTTGACCTGGTCCATGAAGTAGTCGAAGTACTGCTCGTACATCATCCGGCGCACCGGCATCCGCCGCAGCTCGCTCCACTCCGGACCCATTGGCTCTCCGTCGACTCCGATCGGATTATCCGGATTGTCCTTCGCGAACTGCCAGAGCGCCTGCGCTTCTTCCGTCAAACAAAAACGCACGAACCGCTTCGCGACTTCCGGATTCGGTCCGCCGTTGATGATCGAGATCGGATCCGCATCGACATACACCGCGCCCTCGGGTTCCTGGTACCCAACACGATCTCCACCCCCTGAGTCCTTGATCACCTGCGCCTGTCCGCGACCATAAAAATCAATCGCGAGTCCCGCGGCCGCTTCACCGTTCGAGACATCGATCGGAGGCTTGGTTGACGAGTTCGTAAAGTAGCGTGTGTTGCCGCACATCCCTCGCAAGATGCGCCACCCTTCCTCCCAGCCCTCATTGCCGAGGATCGAATCGAAGGTCGTCGTGATCGATCCCGACTGACGCGGATCCGCCAGCGCGATCCACCCGCCGAGCTCGTGCTTCGTGAGATCCACAAACTGAGACGGGATATCAAGCTTGAGCCGCTGCTCGTAGACATCCCGGTTATAGACAATACCGAACGACGAGAGCGCCGTCCCGATCCAGTACTGCTCCGGATCGTACAACTGCTGCGGCCCGATCATATTCTCGCCGAACAACTCATCGAGCTCCGCTTGCGTGAAGTCCATCGGCGCCGACTGCGACACATTCAGTTCCAGCGTCGTTGTGTCATTCAGCTTCACGGAAACCGTCGAACCACGCTTGAGCGTCGAGTGGTCGTAGGACCCGCCCCCGAACATCACATCAAACGCGATCGCGCCGGGTTCGAGCACCAGCAGATCATCCGTCTCCCAGCTCCCATCCGTCCCTTCAAACTGGCGCTTCACGGCATCCGTAAACATCGCCGAGAGTTGCTTCTTGATCTCCGAAGTCCCGCCTGGAGTTCGGTAGTCGATCACGACCGCTTCGCCGTACTCCCGCTGATGCCACTCACTGAACGCCCGCGCGAACTCATCCCGGATCTGAGGCACATGCGGCGTCACCACAATCAGCTTCTGAGCCCCCTCGCTGTGCATATCCCCCCGCTTAACCCCGCTCATCGCAAAGGGCACCCCAAGCACGATCAACAACAACACACCAATCACAATCTGAGTCGTTCGCATGCCGCAAGTCTACACGCACCGTTCGAGAAAGCACCGCTCAAAAACCCGTTTCTCGATCACCCAGCGATGAATTCACGCACGCATCCAGAATTCTTGTCCTTTTCGACCTGCCGTAGAAATAACGACCGTTTACAAATGGTTATCAAATCCATACCCAACTCAAATCCCAAGGAAATGAACCATGAAGACCATACCAGCCCTCTTCCTCGGCCTCTCACTCGCCAACACATCGGCGCTCGCTCAAGATCAAGCAACCTTCGAGATCGAGTTCATCGCCGAGTGGAGCGCCGAGAACCACCCGACCAGTTTCCCCAACAACCCCCACTTCTCTCCGCTCATCGGCGCGACCCACAATGACCAGATCACCCTCTGGACCCCCGGCGGAATCGCAACCAACGGCATCGAAGTCATGGCCGAGACCGGATCTCCAACCCCGCTCCGCAACGAAGTCCTCTCGCTCATCGACTTCAACTTCGCCGACCAGTTCATCAACCTCGGCGGGATTGCCCTCTCACCCAACTCAAGAACAGGCACCATTGAAGCCGACGCGGACTTCCCCCTCCTCTCACTCGTGACCATGATCGCGCCGAGCCCCGACTGGTTTGTCGGGATCCACGACCTCAACCTCCGACCAGACGGACTCTGGATCGACGAGGTCATCATCGACCTCGATCCCTACGACTCAGGAACCGACGCGGGAGTCAACTACACCTCTTCGAACTCAAACATCAATCCGCACCTCCCGATCACCAACATCGCGAACCAGTTCCCATTCACCGGCACCCAACGCATCGGGACACTCCGCATCACTCGAACCTCCGAAGCCGCGTGCTCGACGGCGGATCTCGCGCTCCCCTACAACGAACTCGACTTCTTCGACATCTCTGCATTCCTAACCGCATTCTCAGCGAGCGACACCAGCGCGGACCTCAACAACGACAACGCCTTCGATTTCTTCGACATCTCCCAGTTCCTGACCAGCTTCTCTGCGGGCTGCCCATAATCCAACCACACCCAATCTTCAATCACACACTCCCTGACCAAGTCGCGACTCATCCCGAGCCGCGGCTTTTTTTGTGCATTCCCAGACCAACGCAAACCACCCCTCCACCAACCCCGTACCCTTCTCCATGCCCGCATCCGATTCCAATACCCACGATTGGAAAGACCCACGCACCCTCCTCTGCGAACGCTGCGGCTATGTCATCGAGAACCTCGACCACGCCCTCCCCTGCCCAGAGTGCGGCAAACCCATCATCGAATCCCTCCCCCACCGCGCCCAAGGCTCTCCTTGGCAGAACCGACGCTCGATCTGGTCCCTCCTCCAGACCTGGTTCATGACCATCTGCCGATCCAAAGCTCTCTTCGGGAGACTCAACATCGACGAGGAGGCGTCCTCCAACTCGCTGCTCTTCCTGGGTCTCTTGCTCGGGTTCTTGACCCCCATGCTCACCATCTTGACGGTCTCGGTCATCAGCATCGTTCAATACGGACGATCCACATTCCCCGGCTTCATGCCGATCTTCTTAACCGCATTGGTCTTGCTCTTTTTCTGGATCTTCGCCGTGATCTACGCATCGCTGGGAACGCTGCGTCTGCGGTACTTCGCGCACATCCGCAAGTACCGACTCACCCAAGCCACCCGATCCGCTATCGTCGGACACGCCTCGCTCGGACTCACGATCGCACCGATCGGGATCACCGGCGCGATCTTCGTCTTTATCTTGCTGGACACCTTCGATCTCTTCGATCGAGGACCCTTCTGGCTCGGTCTGAGCATGGCCGGCTCCATCATCGCGTGGCTCTCCATCCCGCTCGCACTGATCGAGTTCGAGATCCTCATGCACACCGGATCCAAAGCCCTCCGCTACAGAAACATCCTCCCCCCGGAGGACAACCCCAATGCCTAAACCAACCCCATGGAAGGATGAATACACCCTCCTCTGCGAACGCTGCGGCTACATCATCGAAGACCTCGACCAATCTCTCCCATGTCCAGAATGCGGGAAACCCATTACTGAATCCCTCCCTGAACGAAGAGTCGGGACGCCGTGGCAGCAGAAGCCTAGATTCACATCACTACTACAAACATGGTGGATGACAATCAGGCATCCTATCCGAACAACTGACTTGTTAAAGACATCAGTCGAAAACTCAACTTTACGATTGGCCTCCGTCCATTGGTCTGCTCTCGCTGGATCTCTTTCGTGGGTGATCAGCATGTATTTAATGCTTGTGACCACACGCTCAGCAAAGACTTCAAAAGGTGAAGATGCCATAGCTTGGTTTATCGCAGGCATCGGAGGAGGACTGATCTTGTACTTTGGTCTTGCCGGAGGAATCTGGGTCCTGATTTCAATCGAAGAGAAGGGAATAAGAACTATTAGTAACGCTCGAAAATTCCGACTCCCTCACTCATATGCTCGCTCAATTTGCGACCATGGTGCCATAGGCTGGGTCCTAGCCACAGCATTCGGTGGGATTGCATCGATATTGGTTATTCTGTTTGAATCCAAACCGAACATCAAGCTAGATTCTTGGATGTATCTTCTGCCGTTGGTCTCTGCATTGCCCGGCTTCCTCTTCTTCGAAACCTTCGCCTACCTCGGACTTCGGCGATGCAAATACGCCAACCGCTCGCGTCCGAATCCTGACCCGGATCGAACCCACGACACCCTGCAACCAACCTAGAATCCCCCATGCGGCCCCCCGCCCCAACACGCCCCGTCTTCCTCGGGGATGACCGAACCGGACGCCTCCCAATAGG
>JAEPQP010000101.1 GCA_017640485.1 Phycisphaerales bacterium
ACCGAGTCCGATCGGAAAAACCCGCGCGCGAGTTGATACACCGGGTTTGATCGCCCCTGAAGCCCGGCCGCGATGACCCCCGTCGCAGAACGCGCCGCGCTGCTGATGGCAACACAATCTTCACGCGTATGAGCGAGCGGACATTCCAGATACACATGCACCCCCGCACCGATGCACTCGATCGCAACATCCTTGTGCGTATGCGTCGGGGTCGCGATCGCGACCGCATCGACCGTCCCCGAGCCCAGCATCTCCTTGACCGTCGCGTACCCCTGCGCCCCCGATGCTCTCCGGAGCCCGGATTTCAATCGACGCTCGTCGATGTCACACACCGCGACCAGATTAACATTCGCAATCTTCCCGAGCTCACCCATGATCTCGCGGCCCTGACGACCCACGCCGATCACCCCGACCCGGACCGGCTGATCAAGCATCAATCCCCCGAACCCCTTGAGTTCAGGAACCAGCGCCATCGCCGCCAGTGCTCCCGTCGCGCTCGTTAAAAACATCCGTCGATCGATCTCAGTCATCTTCGTCCTTCGAAATACTGCGCACCACCCCAAGCGGATCGTGCATGGTTTCTGCTCTATCCCCCTCAAACACGATCAGTGTACACGGATCATCACTCAATCGGGACGCAATTCCCGGAGAAACACAGCACGCCGTTGAATACGCATCCGCTTCCGCCCCGCTCCCATGAACACACACGACCCGCGAAACCCCGCTGCGTGCCGGTCCCATCCCCATCGGATCCATCACATGCCCCTCGATCCGCTCCCCCCTCTTCACCACACTCCCATCAATCTCGGAGATCCCCATCGTCATCCCGTTCAGCACGACATCCACACCACCACCCGCCGAAACTGTCCAAGGCCGTCCCTCCAGATCCTCTCCCAACGCAAGCACGCTGGAAGTCCCTCCATGCACGAACGCATCCCGGATCCCAAGCTCCATCAGCTCAGCCCGGATCAGATCCAGAACATACCCCTTCGCGATCGCGCCAAAGTCGAGCACAATCCGACCATCCGCCTTCGTGATCGTCCGAGCATCCAGATCCAGAACAAACGCATTCTCGATCGACAACCCCCCAACATCATCGATCGCCCGCTCGCGGAATCCATGCGCATGCATCAGTGTCCCCGCCGCGATGTTAAACGCCCCGCCGGTCCGTTCACGCATCCGCTCACTCAACCCCAGCAGCGCCAGCATCTCTTCATCGACCTCGACAGATTCCCCCGCACCCGACCGGTTGATGCGCGACACCACCGAACGATCATCAAAGACCGAGAGCCGAGCGTGCCAATCCAAAACGAGCTCGCGGATCTCTTCACACACCGCCGAGCATTCAATCCCGCTCAATCCGCTGCGTTCAATCCCGATCAACACCTCAAACCGACAGCCCATCGCTTCGAACGAAAGAGCGGCATGTCCATTCCCGCTGTGCATCGAGCAGACGACCGAACGAGGATCAAGCCTTGGATGCACGCATCGTGCGAGGATCAAAGCGGAACGCATGCCCTTCCCACATCGAACGCGTCGCCAGATCCACGGCGACGAGCACCTTGGTCGCCAGATCAATATTGCTCTTCGCGGGCTGACGCGTTCGGATACACTCGAGCCAGTTCAGGCGCAGCTGATCCTGATCGTTCCCGATATCCTCGCACTCGATCCGCTCCGCATCAATATCGTCGACATAGATCCGCTCCGGACGGATCTCACAGTGACGCGAGTTCAGGTACATGTTTGCTTTGTGACCACGGATCAGCGTCTCGAGACCCACCTCGTTCGCAGTCGATCCCGCGAGCACCATCGTGTGCCCATCCTCGAACGACACCGTCAGATTCACCTGATCGTGATTCTCCATATCGTGATCAATCACATGCGCCCCGCTCGCCACCACACGCGTCGGCCAACCCGAATCCAGCGCGAAGATCAGCGGCGTCATCACATGCACGAGAAGATCACCAATGATCCCCGTCGAGAAATCCTTGTACCGGCGCCAGCGTGCGTACACCTTCGGATCCCATTCGCGAGGACCAAGATGCCCGAGCCACGCGTCCCAGTCCAGATTCACCCCAGGCTTCCAATCCGGATCAATCCCGTAGTAGTTCCATTCCCCGTCCATCGAGTTCCGACAGTAACTCGTCTGCGACCACACCGGTTTCCCGATCATCCCGTCCTTGATCGCTTGGCGCGCCTTGTTGTACTTCGGGAGCATAATCATCTGTGTCCCGACCTGGAAGATCCGCTCCGGGTGCGCCAGCACCGCTTCGCGCACCGCCAGCGCCTCATCAAGCCGCAGCGTCATCGGCTTCTCGGTATACACATCCTTCCCCGCCGTCAGCGAGTCGATGATGTGCTGCGAGTGCCAGTGCTCAGGAGACGCGATCAACACCGCGTGGATGTCATCACGTTTCAGGATCTCACGATAGTCGCGATACGCATCCACAGAGATCTTCTGCCGATCCTCCGCGACCTTCTTCGCGCCCTCGAGCTTCTTGTCGCACACATCGGACAGCGCCACGATCTTCGTATCCGTCTTCCCCTGCTGCGCCAGCGAGACGATCGAGTTCAGGTGTCCACCGCCCATCCCGCCGGTCCCGATGATCGCCATCCGGATGGACTCACCATCCTTCGGAACACGCCCCTTCGAAGCCTTCACGCTCGGCACCAACCGTCGCGTCGTACCAGACGAGCGGTGACCCGCCCCCATCATCGCGACCCCCGCTACCCCAGCAAGCGCCGCAGTCTGCGCGAGAAATGTACGGCGAGAACCATCTGTCCCGTGTGCACCCACGGGTCCGAGACCTTGAGCTTGACCATCACCATCACATTGCTTCATTCTGGGATCCTCCGAGTTCAGACACAACAACCCTGTGCCGATGAGCGTGCCAGCGTATCATGAACCGCTCTGTATTGCAAACAGGAAGCGAGTGAACGATGACGAAAAACAACCGACAAAGACGCACCGCCGTCTGCTCGTGGTCGCTCCAGCCCACCGATCCCCACAATCTCGCAAACGCCGTTCAGCATTGCTCGCTCAGCACCATCCAACTCGCGCTGGACCCACTCATCACAGAACAGTGGTCACTTGACGAACTCAAGCAAGCACTCGAAGAATCACACCTCACGCTCTGCTCCGGGATGATCACCACCCTCGGCGAAGACTACTCAACCCTCGAATCCATCAAACAGACCGGTGGTCTGCGCCCCGATCAGCATTGGGAACACAATCTCAATCACGCGCGACAAGCCGCTCCGATCGCTCGCGAACTCGGGATCAACCTCATAACTCTCCACGCCGGATTCATTCCCGAACACACAACAACTGAATACACCACCATGACCGATCGCATCAAAGCGATCGCGGATGTCTTCGAGTCCGAAGAGATCACCCTCGCCCTCGAAACCGGACAGGAACGCGCCAGCGATCTGCTCGACATGCTCGAACTCCCCGGCATGTCGACCATCGGAGTTAACTTCGACCCCGCCAACATGATCCTCTACAACATGGGCAACCCCGCTCAAGCCCTCGAACTCCTCGCAGACCGCATCGTCCAGGTGCACATGAAAGACGCCACCCCAACCCAAACCCCAGGCACATGGGGGACCGAGGTCCCCGCCGGGGAGGGCGCCGTCGATTGGGACCACTTCTTCAAGACCCTCAACGCATTCACCAAACCGATCGACGTTGTCATCGAACGCGAAGCGGGAGCGAGCCGAATCAACGATATCATCCAAGCCGCCAAACTCGCATCCAAGTACGGTTACACCCATGATGGATAAACAAACTCAATCCCAACCCACCCAAGTCGGTATCCTCGGCTTCGGATTCATGGGACGCACCCACGCGACCGCTTACCAATCCGCGCACCGCGAAGGACACCACTGCAATCTCGCGATGATCGCGGACCCAAACCTCAACGCACTCCAATCAACCCAAACGACCGGCAACATCGAGCAAGATCAATCCCAGCTTGATCTCTCCAACACGAAGCTCACCCAAGACCCCGCGGACATCATCAACGAGCCAGCCATCGACCTCATCTCGATCTGTACACACACCGATACCCATGTCGACCTCGCGATCCAAGCACTCAACGCCGGAAAGCATGTGCTCATCGAGAAACCGATCGCGATCCGCTCGAGCGATGTCCAACGGCTCGTCAGCGCCGCCAAAGATGCAAGCACACTCTGCATCCCCGCGATGTGCATGAGACACTGGCCCGCATGGGTCAAGATCCACGAATGCATCCATTCCAAGACCTTCGGCCGAGTCCGCAGCGCCGCGTTTCACCGCCTCGGATCGCGCCCCAACTGGTCCACCGATTTCTACGCCGATGACACCCGCTCTGGTGGAGTCCTCCACGACCTCCACATCCACGACACCGATTTCATCGTCCATTGCTTCGGTACCCCCAATGCCGTCACGACTGTTGGCGACCACCTCCACCTCACCACGCTCTACCACTACGACTCCGATGAACACCCCATACACATCACCGCGCAAGCCGCGTGGGACCATCAACCAAGCGTCGGGTACCGAATGCGCTGCACCATCGTGTGCGAGCACGCAACCCTCGACTTCGATTTCAGCGCCGAGCACCAACTCGTCATCCATCAAGGCGACGAATCAACCCCAGTCAACCTCAGCCCACTGAGCGGATACGACGCGGAGATCCGTTGGATGCTCGATCAGATCAACACCAACTCCATCACGCACCGTCCGATCCATGACGCGCTTATGGTCGCTCAGGTCCTCGAAGCGGAAGCCCGAAGCATCACATCCAACACACGGGTCCAGCTCAGCTAATCACCCCTCACTCGGCGCTCTCGCTTCCGCGATCTCGGTATCCCCGGGCTCAATCTCCGGCGCCGATCCAGCATCCGCGCGGAACGCCGCCGCGATGAAGACCGCGCACACCAACCCGAGCGCCCCCTGCACCCACCAGATCGATGCCCAATCCCCGACCACACCATCAACCTCATTCCCGACGCCGCTGAGTATCTGGTTATAGAACCCAGCGAGCACCGGACCGATCCCAAGAATGATGATCGCGAAGACCGTCTGCGCACTGTGCCTCAGATCCGCCGGCGCGACCCGTTCGACATAGATGTACGCACCCGCGAAGAAGAACCCGTAGCAGAGCCCATGCAACCCGTTCGACGCCGCCGCGATCCAGTTGGTGTCCTCCGTCGCGATCGCGAACAACGCGAACCGTAAGAAATATGCCAAGCATCCCAGTGCCAGCACCCATCGGAACCCAAGCTTCTTCAAAAACAGTCCAAGAATCGCCAGGAAGAAAATCTCCGAGACCTGACCGATCGACATGATCGGTCCGACATACGCCGTGTCGAACCCCACATCGACAAGGAACGGCGCGGTCCGGATGAAGTACACCTGATGGATCATCGCGATCGGTAGAGCCGCGAGTGTCACCACCATCAAGCCGGGCTTGGTAAACAACCCAAACGCATTGAGGAATGCGAGCGGGTGCTCGCTGCTCCGCGTCGGAGGCGTCTTGGGAAGCACCAGCATCGCCCAGATCCCATACAACACCGCACCCACACCCGAAACCTGCAGCGCCGTCGCGATCAATCCCGCCTGATCCGCTTTCGGATCCCCCGCAAGGAACGGAGGCAGTGCGGTGAACTCCAGATTTGTCTGCAACCAGATCAGCGGGAACGCGTTGGACGCCACGATCCACCCGATCGTCCCCCAGGTCCGCACAGGACCAAAGCTCCGATCCGGATCCTTGAGATGCGCAAACGCGATCGAGTTTGTGAGCGCCAGCGTCGGCATGTACGCAACTGAGTACGCGATCGATAGCGCCATAAACGCGCCATACGAGTGCGCATAAAAAGTAATGAACTTGAGCACACCACCCACAATCAGCAAGATCCCGAGATACTTCTCCGCATTCAAAAACCGATCCGCGACCTGCCCCGCAAGAAACGGTGCACTCACCGCACCGATCGATCCCGCAAGCCCCAGAATCCAACCGATCTGCGCCCCGCTGAACCCGAGCCCACCACCGACATGATTCCCCGCATCATCGAGAATCGGATCCGCCCCGAGATAATTCGCCAAGTACGGCAGCCAGACCCCCCAGACCGCGTACTGAAAGAACATCATCATCGACAACGAACCAACCCTGGACTTCTTCATGGATCTGCATTCCTTCTCTGTACACATACCGATCGTCATCGCGGGTAAGCCGCTCTCGATGCCGCAGTGTACCAGAACCGCCGGTCATCCGCACCCCAAACCGTGTATGATCTCACTCCAGCATCCGCACCGAGCAAGGACCCAACCATGACCAGACCGATCACCCTCTTCACCGGACAATGGGCCGATCTCCCGCTCAAAGTCCTCGCCGAGAAAGCCGCCTCCTGGGGATACGACGGCCTCGAACTCGCATGCTGGGGTGACCACTTCGAGATCGACCGCGCGCTCTCCGAAGATAACTACTGCCAATCCCAACTCGACCTGCTCGCTCAGCACAACCTCGAGTGCTACGCGATCTCCAACCACCTCGTTGGACAAGCGGTCTCGGACCCGATCGACCAGAGACACCGCGCCATCCTCCCCGACCGCATCTGGAACGAAGGCGATCCCTCCAAAGTCCAGCAGCGCGCCGCACAAGACATGATCGACGCCGCCCACGCCGCCAAACTCCTCGGCGTCCCAACCGTCAACGGCTTCACCGGTTCCCCCATCTGGCACAAACTCTACTTCTTCCCCCCAACCTCAATTGAAGAAATCCAGCAGGGATATCAACACTTCGCATCCCAGTGGAAACCGATCCTCAACGAGTTCACCAAGCACAACATCAACTTCGCACTCGAGGTCCACCCAACCGAGATCGCGTACGACCTCGTCACCTTCGAGCACGCACTCTCCGCACTCGACCACCACCCCGCGTTCGGAATCAACTTCGACCCCTCTCATCTGATCTGGCAAGGACTCGACCCCGTCCAACTGATCAACCGATTCCCCGATCGCATTTTCCATGTCCACATTAAAGACGCCGCCACCACCCTCGACGGCTCAAACTCCATCCTCGGCGGACACCTCTCCTTCGGAGATCACCGACGCGGATGGGACTTCCGCTCGCCGGGACGCGGAGAAGTCGATTTCGAATCCATCATCCGCGCACTCAACCGCATCAACTACCAAGGACCTCTCAGCGTCGAATGGGAAGACAGCGCCATGGACCGCGAGCACGGCGCCCAAGAAGCCGCGGACTTCGTCGCGAGCATCGACTTCCCATCCTCCGACCGCGCCTTCGATGCTTCCTTCGATAAGGAAGAACAAGAATGAGCCAGACCCTCCCACCCCCACTCACCTACGCCATGATCGGAGGCGGCACCGGCGCCTTCATCGGAGAAGTCCACCGCAAAGCGATCGCGCTCGACCACTCCGCAACCCTCGTCGCAGGTGCGTTCTCGTCCACCCCCGAGCGTTCCATCGAATCCGCGAGACAACTCGGACTCCCGCACGACCGCTCCTACACCACCTACCAAGAACTCGTCAAGCAAGAAGCATCCAGACCCGACCGCGTCGATTTCGTCGTCATTGTCACACCAAACGACTCACACCACCCAATCGCCAAAGCCGCACTCGAAGCGGGTTTCCATGTCGTCCTCGACAAACCCGCGACCCAAACCTCCGAGCAAGCACAAGAACTCATCGAGCTCAGCAAGGAGCACAACCGCCTTTGCTGCGTGACCTACAACTACACCGGATACCCGATGGTCCGTCAAGCACGAGCCCTCATCGAAGCCAACCACATCGGACCAATCCGCAAAGTCTTCGTCGAATACCACCAGGGTTGGCTCGCATCCGACCTCGAATCCACAGGACAAAAACAAGCATCGTGGAGAGTCGATCCGCATCGCGCTGGGATCGGAGGCGCGATCGGAGACATCGGGACCCACGCCGAGAACCTCGCGTCCTTCGTCACCGGTCTCCAACCCCAATCCATCTACGCCGATCTCCGCTCCTTCGTCCCTAACCGCCCCCTCGACGACGACGCGAGCGTCTTCATCAACTACACCAGCGGCGCCCACGCCGTCCTCACTGCTTCGCAGATCTGCATCGGACGCGGAAACGGACTCACCCTCCGCATCCACGGCGAATCCGGTTCCATCAGCTGGAACCAGGAAACCCCGGACACCCTCGAAGTCACGAAACTCAACACCAATCCGGTCACCTACTCCAGAGGTGGACCGGACCTCCACGACGACGCCACCATCTCGACTCGCATCCCGCAAGGACACCCCGAAGGATACCTCGAAGCGTTCGCCAACATCTATAAAGGCGCAACCGACGCGATCCGGGAGCACAACTCCGATCAAGACCCAAGCAGACTCGCCCAGCTCATCCCCACCATCGACGACGGATACCAAGGCGTCCGCTTCGTCGAATGCTGTGTCCAGAGTTCACGATCACGCGCAGCCGTGAACTTCTGATCAGTCCAGCTCTAAAACCCGGATATCCCGGTACTCGATCACATTCCCGTCGTGGTGCCCCTGCACCGCGAACCGCCCGCGATCAAACTCGCTCAGGTGCGCATCAACCATCGCCTGCCCGTTGATCCAAGTCCGGATCCAATCCCCCTCAACGCGCACCCGGTAATCAAACCACGCATCATCACGCGTGATGGGCTTGTCAAAGTTGTCCGCCCACGCCTTGTCGTACACCACCCCTGTGAAGTTCTTGGGATCGTGATTGTCCACCTGAGCCTCGTACCCGTTGGGCCAAGGATTGTTCGGATCCGGATTCGGCTGAACCCGGAAATACATCCCCGAGTTCCCACGCTCGTTTACCTTCACCAGCGCCCGCATCTCAAAGTCTTCGTACTCACTCTTGGTAAACAAATGACCTGGACCACCACGCCCCACCAATGCCCCGCCCTCATTGACCCACTCTCCACCGTCTTCCGCGAACCATCCATCGAGATCCTCATCGATCAGATGCACCATCCCGTCCGGCTCTGGATCCACCGACAAATCCTTGATCTTGATGTTCCGGTACCGGAACGGGTGCCCATGATCCTGCAGCGAGATGTACCCCGTCGTCGCCCGCCCATTGAGCGGGAGCGGATTATCCGCAGACCGGAAGTACCCCCGATCATCCAGCCGTTCCTGATTCAGAATCTTCACCCCATTGAGCGTCACATCAATCGTGTCCCCGATCACCGTGATGTGATACGAGTTCCACTCCCCCGCTGGATTGACCGCCATCGAATCAGCCGTGATCGCGGTATACACCGAACCACAGGTGTAATCCTTCGGCTCCTCCCCATGCGTATCCAAGATCTGCACCTCAAACCCTGTAAACGCCGGATCGCCATTCGACGACCCACGCAGCCCAACCCCTGAGTTCCCACCCTCAGGCATCCAGAACTCAAGCTTCAGCTCAAAGTCGCGGTACATCTTGTCCGTCCGCAGCCACCACCCCTGACCGGGCTTGACCGTCACCAACTCCCCGTCCTCAACCCCCCACGCGCTCAGGTCCCCCTCGCAAGCCCATCCGCTCAGATCCTTCCCATTGAACAGATCAACCCACCCATCGCCGTGATCCGAGACACTTCCATCCTGGGAATCCATCGATTCGCATCCTGCAAGGAGCGACCCACCCGACAGAATCCCCAACGCCAACACCACGCTCGCCGCAGACAGTTTCATGCTCTGATTCCTCACTTCTTGACATCTTGCACCACTGCACCATTGCAGCAATCCTGAAGATACTGGATCACTCCCAAAACTTCAACACGCCTTCAACACGCCCTTCAGTCAGCCCCACCCACCCACTGCGTCTCCGCGAGCCGGATCCCATCAATCAGATAGGCGCAGTACACCGC
>JAEPQP010000208.1 GCA_017640485.1 Phycisphaerales bacterium
CCAGAGCTCTGCTCTGCGTTACTTGACACAGGAATCGGCTTCCCTTCGGGGGAGCCGGTTTTTTTGTGTCCCGGTTCTCGTGCTTGCGTGGGATTGGATGGGTGTTTGTGATGGGTGGCGAGTTTTTCTCGTATTTATCGGAGATTTCCGTTTACTCGGCTCCCTGTAACTGTTACATTTAAGTGTCGTAACTGTTACGGCGCGGGGACTTATCCCCTTTCCGAGATGTCATTGGCATTTCGATGTACTACACGATTGGCTGACGCCAGGGAGAACTGAAAGATGATGAATCAACAACGAGCAATGCTGTGCGGACTGGCTGCTGTGTTTGCGTGTGCTGCAGGCGCGAGCGCTGGGATTGAACTGACCAACGAGAACCGGGGCTTTGAGCTCGGCGATGTTTCGGGCTGGGCTTCTTTCCCAACTTCGGACTCGACCTTTGTCGCGAGCGGTGATGCGTTCTCCGGGAACTTCTCGGGCGAGCTGACCAACAACGCGAGCGGGAGCTCGGCGGTGATCAAGCAAGCGAACATCGGGATCGGACAGGTCTCTGCTGGTCAGGAAGTCATGATTTCGTTCTGGGCGAAGGGCAACGCTGGACCTGGCGGGGTTTCCTTTGCTGAGTTCTTCTCTGAGGTTGATGGCGGCGGGGTTTCCTCGGCGGTGCTGCTCGGCGGAGCCCCACTGTTCGTTGGATCGGACTGGTCGTTCTACAGCTTCACGACCACTGCTGGTCCAGATGTGAGCGGCGGTGTGACCCTTCAGTTCGCGGCCGTGACCGGTGCGTTTGACGGTAGCACAATGCAACTGCAGGTTGACGATGTCTCGGTGAGCATCGTTCCTGCTCCTGGTGCTCTGGCGATGCTGGGGCTCGGCGGAGTGCTTGCAGGTCGGCGTCGTCGCTGATCCGACTTCATATGCGATTCTCTGAAAGAGCGAGCTGCTTGCGGCTCGCTCTTTCTTTGCGCTTGTGTTGTCGGGTTATGTGTTTGGATCGATGATGTGGTCGGTTGTTTGTAGGTCTGGGCCTAGGAAGTGGAGGTTGTATTGTTTGGTGAGATCGCGGAAGGTTTCGATGCCTCGTGTGGAGTTGGAGTACTCGTCGAGTCTTGGTGAGTAGACCCCGATGCCCATGACGCCTGGGATGACTCCGAAGATGGCGCCGGAGACTCCGGACTTTGCGGGGATCCCGATTTCGTAGGCCCATCGTCCGGCGTAGTTGTACATGCCGCTCATGAGCATGACGACGAGGATGTCTTTGACATAGGTGGTGGAGACGGCGCGTTGTTGTGTGACGGGGTTGACGCCGTGGTTGGCGAGCGTGGCGGCGGCGTTGGCGAGTTGCTGGGTGTTGACTTTGAGGGAGCACTGGTGGAAGTAGAGGTTGAGGGCGTCGGTGACGGATCCCTCGATGTAACCCTTATCTTTGAGGAGGTATCCGAGAGCGCGGTTGCGGTCTCCGGTGCGGAGTTCGGAGTCCATGACGGCTTGGTCGAGCGTTGGTTGGGCTCCGGTGTATTTGGCGACCATGTCGTTGATGACTTTGGTGCGGTCTTCGTGTGTGTTTCCTGGGATCAGCGATGCGGTGACGATCGCGCCGGCGTTGACCATCGGATTGAGCGGGCACCCTTCGTCGTCGAGGTCTTCGAACGCGGAGAAGGATCCTCCGGTGGGTTCGACTCCGGTCAGTGCCGTGACGATGTTGCGTCCGGCGGTGGTCAGTGCTTGTCCGAATACCAAGGGCTTGGAGACGGACTGGAGTGTGAACTGGGTGTCTTGGTCTCCGACGATGTACTGGGTGCCGTCGACGAGCGTGATGGCGACGCAGTATCCGTCCGGGTCTGCTTTGGAGAGTTCGGGGATGTAGGCGGCGACGGATCCCTCGTTGAGACAGCGGTAGCGGTCGTGGAGGGCTTGGAGGGATTGCTGGAGGTCTTCGAACATGACTCCATGTTATGAGGGATCTTTGCTGGTGTGGGTAGGGTTGATC
>JAEPQP010000019.1 GCA_017640485.1 Phycisphaerales bacterium
GTTCGACTTCTTTGACATCTCCGCATTCCTTGGTGCGTACGGCGCAGGATGCCCATGATCAAAGGCGACCGACGCATCGAGCGTCGGTCGTTCGCATAGCCGATTTGTTTCGGACACCCGCTGCGGGGCTGAAAGGCTCAGCAGCGGGTTTGTACATCACAAACTGAGGTTTGCTTGAACGGATTGTGTTCAAAGATATGGTAAACAGTCTCTTGTTCTGAGCCTTGATTTCTCGAGAAAGCAGCGTTCCCAAGGGTGCAAAAACCCTATCCGCGCCTTTGATAGAGTAAGAATGCCGCACGTTTGCCGAAAATGCTGGCCTTGGGCCGGTCGGATCACGATCAGCTCATTGCCCAGATCCAGTAACTCACCATCGAGAACCAGATCCTCCGATCCAAGCTCCCCAAAAGGGTGTCTCTGTCCCCGAAGGAGAGGCGGAGACTGATCCGATTCGGCAAAGCTGTGGGCGACGAGCTGCGACAGTTCATCTCCAATGTGCAGCATAGCACATTCCAGAAATGGCTTTGTGCACCCAAGCACAAGAAGAATGCGAAGAAGCGCGCGGGTCGCCCGCATACTTCGGCGGAGATCCGGAAGCTGGTGCTCGAGATGTCGAAGTCTCCGCGCTGGGGATGCACCCGGATCCATGAGGACCTGCGGAAACTCGGGATCATTTCGGTCTCAAGGACCACGATCCGCAACATTCTCTAGCAGCATGGCATCGAGCCATCGCCCGATCGATCAGAATCCATATGGGAACAGTTCCTCAAACGGCATTCATCCACGCTCTGGTCCTGTGACTTTCTGACGAAACCTTTGCTCACTTGGCGCGGGATCAAGCATCAGACTGTACTTGTTTTCATGCATATCGCGAGCAGGAAGGTCATCGTAACTGGAGCAAGCAAGCATCCGAACAACAAGTGGATGTGCAAGTTCGCGGAGTGTTCCCTGCGATGGTGAAGCAGCTTGGATTGAAACGGCCAATGATATTGGTGCGGGACAACGACGTGAAGTTCACGCAGGAGTTCGATGACACTCTCAAACGAGCGGGCATTACACCATACCAGTTCCCACTGCAATCGCCTTTGATGAATGCACACATCGAACGTTGGATCAAGTCATTGAAGCACGAGTGCCTTGATCATTTCATCCCGGTCGGCACAAAGCATCTCGACTACTTAGTCGGCGAGTATGTCGAACACTACCACATCGAGCGTCCGCACCAGGGGATCGGGAACAAGAAGATCATGAACGCCTCTCTAATACTAGATGAAGGCGAGATACACTGCGATTCAAGGCTCGGCGGGCTGCTCAGGCACTATCATCGGGCGGCCTGAGTCATATGCGATCCATAATCGAGGACGCGAGGGGGATCGCGACTGGTTTTCGCGCGCCCGTTCAGGTACCATGCCGGACTACCTACTCTCAACGTCAGCCTTCACGACTGTTTTTTCGATCAAAACCGGCTGAAATACACGACCGAGACGAGGATAGAGTTTTTGCACCTCAAGCAGAACGATTCCTCTGAAATCAAAGCGGGAAATCCGCCCTTCTCCAACGGCAACTTTGTGCACACTACAGTTCAAACACTCGTCTTGTTATTTTCCATGCACAAATCTTTTCTGTTTTTACCTAGGAGTCCAAATCCTCGCTCACGCATGACATTCTGAGAAGGCATGCTGCCCTCTCACGAATACAAGGCATGCTCAGTTGTATGCCAAACTCCTTCACCGTCATCTGAACTGAGGATAAAGTCATGAATCGAGTCAACCAAAACGCAATTCTCACCGGTCTTTTACTCGCACTATCAGGATCCACTCTCGCGGTCGCACAGGATCAGTTTGCATCTGATGGAGTCACCAATGCGGGCTCCCCAGTGCCATTCATTGCCGCTGAAACCAATACCGGAGCGGTAGATAATCTTCCAGAAGTCATCGCCGGCCCATTCCAACGCGGAAACCAAGCGTATTACTTGCTGGAGCCTTCAACTTGGGAACTCAGCGAGCAGGCAGCGGCTGAGTATTTCGAAGCTCATCTAGTAACCATCAACAACGCGGACGAGAACAGCTTCATCCGGAACAATGTCCTGAACTTCGACGGAAACGATCGTAATGGTTGGCTTGGGCTCACCGATCGTGATGTAGAGGGCAACTTTGTTTGGATCAACAATGAACCGGTTGGGTATACAAACTGGAGACCAGGAGAGCCCAACGGTGGAACCGGACAGAACTATGTGGGCATGGTTCAGGGATTTCCCTTGTGGTATGACCTTCAAGACAACTGGGGCGACCTGTTCACACCGATGTTTGGTGTCGTTGAAGTCGATATCCCAAGCGTTGTAGCGGGCCCTTTTTACTACAACGGGCATACCTATTACCTGCTCAGTATCTCGAATCGTCATCAAGCTGACACAGCCGCACGCTTGCTCGGCGGGCACCTAGTGACGCTTGATGATTCTGCTGAACGAGATTGGGTTCGTTCGAATGTCATCGAATACGACGGGGTTCCGCGCCACGCATGGCTTGGACTCAGCGATGTGCACTTCGAAGGTATCTACACATGGGATAATGAGTCGCTTTCCACATACCGATCGTGGTTGACGAATGAACCCAATGGTGGTGAGAGCGAGAACTTTGTGATCATGCACAGAGGGATTAACAACTGGTTTGACGCGGCGTACAACTGGGGAGATGAAGTATACGGCGTTGTCGAGATTGCCAGCCCCAACCCGTGCCAAGTCGACCTTAACAACGACGGAGTGCTCGACTTCTTCGATATCTCCCAGTTCCTCAGCACCTTCGGAGCCGGCTGCCCATAAGCAATCGAAGGAACTTGAATACCACAACTCACGCCGTCGGCATCACGCCGGCGGTGTTTATCATTCCAATAGCGCTTCGAGTTTTGCTTCAAGAGCGGCATCCGGATCTTCTGCGTTCCAATCTGTGTATAGATCTATCATGGACTCAATAATTCTCGTGCGATACTTGTCACCAGCAGTCCCTGCATGATCGAGGATACCCATGGCTTCGAGAAAGACCGGCTCGGCTTCTGCATATCGCCCAGATCTTGAGAGGGATGAGCCATAGCTATCCATGAAGATTGCTAAGTCCAGACTATCAGGCGGATAAGTTCCCCTTGCCAACTCCAAGGCTTGAGTGAACAGTGGCAACGCCTCTTCTTCACGGCCTTGGAAAGAGATGTATGCTCCCAGCGTGCGCATCGCTGCGAAGGTATTGAGATTCTGATCTCCGAGCGTCGAACGGAGCGTATCAACCATCGGCGCCAGCGTCTGTTCCGCGAGTGCATACTCGCCTTGGTTGTGGTATTGAAACGCAAGCGAGCGGGTGAGGGCGATGGTTTGAAGATGTGTGTCGCCCAAGCGTTCCTTCGCCTGATCGATCGCATCCTTCAAAATAAGGGCAGACTCATCGCTTCGATCAAGTATGTTGAGCACCCATGTGACCACATTGAGCGAGCCGAAAGTTTTCGGATCACCCGGGCCGAGGACCTCAAGCCGCCCCTCGTACGCTTGCTGAGCGAGCTCAAGGGCTCGTTCAGCGTTCCCGATGCTCCCGTAGAGACCCGCGAGATTATGCATTGATGAGAGCGTCTTCGGATCAAGATCCCCCAACAGTTCTCGATTCGCTTGGAGTGCTTCTTCCAGAATGGGAGTTGCCTTCTCATACCGACCGGTTTGGAGATACGCCTCGCCCAGCGTGCTCAGTGCGTTTGTGATTCGTTCATCATCAACAACGCTCTGGCTCCGGAGGATTTCGAGTTCTTCGAGGGTCAGTTCGATCGCTTCATCAAACTGGCTCTGATAGATTAGGTTCGATGCCAGCGAGTGGATCGCGTTGATCATCTCAGACTCACCATCACCCAACAGAGATCGGTAGATCTCCAGATTCCGCCGATGATGCGGCTCAGCTTCACCAAATGCCCCCAACTGATCGAGCGTCCGAGCAATCGTGGCCCTGATGCGCGCCTCCAGCAATGGCTCATCGGAGAACTTCCCCTCGATAGACTCCGAAGCAATCATGACCGCTTCTCGAACAGTCAAATCCCTGTCTTCCATCCGTGCAGGATCAGCCGCGCCGAGCAAGTCGGTGAGGAGATACTCGACCGTTTCCTCAGCGACGCGTGCCTCCTGCTGAGCGACACGCTCGCTGTATTTGGCGTTTTCTTGTTCATCGAGCGCCCAGACCAACCCCATGCTTGTCCCCGCAATACCAAGCACCAATGCCCCGAGAGCGATCGAGCCCGCGATGACTTGCACCCGATGTCTCTGAACGAACTTCCGAGTCTTGTACATTTTTGAGGGCGGGCGGGCCTCGATCGGTTCGTTCTCACGAAACCGGATGATGTCATTTGCGAGTGAGCTCGATGATTCATATCGACGCTCCGGATCCTTCTCGAGACACTTCATCGCAATCCAGTCGAGATCACCCTTGAGCATCGAGCTCAGTGTTTGTCGTTGACTTTCATGCTCGGGGGAGCTGGTTTGCTCATGTTTCTCGAGCGTAGAGAGTCGAGTGCTCGGTTTCTCAGGCTCCTGGTCCTGAATGACCCGCATCATCTCGGCAACTCCACGGCTCAACAACTCCTGATCAGTGAACGGAGTTGTACCTGTGAGCAACTCATACAGAAGCACACCCAAGGAGTAGATATCCGTTCGCGTATCAATATGTGATCCATCGAGCATCGCTTGCTCGGGTGACATATACGCCGGTGTTCCGATCAACTGTCCTTGCAGGGTCATTACGGCTTTGGTTGAGAGTTCCGCTTCGGTCGCTTTCGCGATCCCGAAGTCAATCACCTTGGGGACCGGCTCACCATCAACCTCACACACCAGCACATTGCTCGGCTTCAGATCACGATGGATGATCCCGCGCTGGTGCGCGTGCTGAACCGCGCGACAGACTTGCACGAACAAACTCAACCGATCCGTGATATTGAGTGAGTTTTTCTTCGCGTACTCGATGATCGTGACCCCACGAACCAACTCCATCACGAAGAACGGCCGACCATCATCGGTCGTTCCCGCGTTATAGATCCTCGCGATGCTGGGGTGGTCCATCTTCGCAACCGCTTGACGCTCCGTCTCAAAGCGTGCGATGACCTGCTCGGAATCCATCCCAGGCTTAATAACTTTCAGAGCGACCAGCCGGTCCGGGTTGTCCTGACGAGCTTCATAAACCGAGCCCATCCCCCCCTCTCCTATATGACGCACAATCGTGTAACCACCGATTCGCTCACGCAACTCAACCGTTTCAGAGATGTGTTCTTGCGTGATCATCCCCGCCAGCACCCCAGGAGTCTCCGAATCCAGAGGGCTCTGACGCGTGTGCTCTTCGAGGAGTTCGTTGACTTCATCGCGGAGCGATTGGTCATCGCCGCAGGATTCAGCGATGAATGCATCACGATCGGGCTCAGGAAGTAAGCGGGCGGCCTCAAAAATCTCGCACACCCGCTGAAATCGATCAGTGTCCATCGTTCGCCTCAGATCGGAGTTGCTTGCCCAGCCACGCGCGTGCCATATACCAGTCCGCTTCGATGGTCTTCTGAGAGACCCCAACGATACGGGCGGCCTCCTTATGCGTCATCCCCCCAAAGAAGAGGAGCTCAACAACCTGTGCCTTGCGTGCATCGAGTTCCCGTAATTTCTCCATCGCTTCGTCAAGTTCCAAGAGATCGAGCACATTCACCTGTGCGGCTCCATCGGTATCCGAGAGGGTGACCTTCACCCGATCGCCGCCGCGCTTGATCGCGTTGTGTTTGCGAGCATGATCAATGA
The DNA here is from genome assembly GCA_017640485.1 of Phycisphaerales bacterium. GTDB lineage: Bacteria > Planctomycetota > Phycisphaerae > Phycisphaerales > UBA1924 > UBA1924. Next base: position 5,795 of record JAEPQP010000019.1, read on the forward strand.
GCACCTGTCGCATCACCCGAGCCGTGATGGCGCGAAAGTGAGCCGCGTCGGACCATGGGACCTGCGTCTGATTCACAAGCCGCGAATACGCCTCGTGGACAAGAGCGGTCGGCTGGAGAGTATGGTCCGCTCGCTCTTGTCGAAGATACCCGCTCGCGATTCCCCGCAGCTCATCATAAATCGCCGCAAGCAACTCTTCTGGAGTCTCCCCAGCAGCGATATCGGACACATCCAAGGCTGTGAGTGCCTGTGTGAACTGGGTTTGTTTTTTCATAAAAAACTCCGAGGTTCACCAGTTTCCAATAGGAGCAGGGAGGGTGAAGTACGCATGAGTATATAGCAAAAGTGAATCCACTACAAAGAGGATTCGACTTATCCGCCGTGCCCAAATCCGCTACGAAAGGATGCCTTATGTACCTCAATCCGAAATCCGCTATCGCTTCAGCTCTGAGTATGCTCGCCCTCGCGTCAACATTGGTGGACGCTCAGGTGCTCAATGAAACTTTGTACTACGAAGTTCCCGAGCCCAATCATTCATTCGGTGAGAGTATCGGCGTAAGCGGCGGCTTCCTTGCGGCCGGCTTTGAGGATTTGGCCGGACAAGATGATTCAGGTATTCACCTCTTCAATATCGACACTGGTCTTCTTATTCGAACATTGGTCCCATCTTCCGCAACCCAAATCTTGGGCGCTGGACGAGATGTGGCGATCGATGGATTAACCGTTGTATGCACCGAACGAGGCAATGGAAGCTTGTCTTATGCCAACCCATCCGTGTTTGTCTTTGATGCGATCGCCGGACAACGATTTGAGGTTGTCCCTGACCCGGACGACAACTCACTCGGTGTGTTTGGGTTGAGCATTGATGTCAATGAGGGCGTCGTTGCGATCGGATCGGCCCTTGCGACTATCGATGCAGGTACTGGGTTTCGAATTGGGAAAGTCTATCTCATCGACGAAAGCACAGGCGCACGACTCGGGACAATCCATCCCTCCGAAGCGCCTGAGAACTTTGGGTTCTTTGGATCATCGATTGATATACACAACGGGATCATCGCAGTCAGTGCCAATCAGTTCAATGCGGGTATCAACTTCGGCGGAAATACCGAACGCGTGGAACTGTTCGACCTCTCGACCCAGCAGCACATCCGGACGATCTACTCCCCTGCTGACCCCATTGATCCAGCCGGATTCGGATTCGATATCGCGATGAATGATCAATACCTCGTAGTGGCCGCTCCATGGCAAGATCTCACAGGTGTAAACTCCGGAGCCGTGCATGTGTACAACATCAGCACTGGCAATCTGGTCAGCACACTCCAAATCGGTGAAGCAATCAACCCAGGCGCAAACAGTGGTACACTAAAGATTCAAGTTGACATCAACAACGACGGGTTGGTCCTGGTGAGCCAATCCGGCGGATCCACCCAGAAATCGGCAATCTACGAAGCCTCCAGTGGCATTGAGTTGGCGGTCTTGGAACCATCGAGCGGCTCGATCCTTCTCTCCTCCGACACCAACGGAGTAAAGCTCTCTGATGCCAGTGCATTCGTTGGCATCCCAAGGTTCAACACAAATGAACCCGGAGCAATCAACCAATCGGTGGTCATGAAGTACGAATCGAATGTCAGCATCGCAGTCCAACCGCAGAGTCTGGTGGTTGAGAATGACGGTGTCGATTTCTTTATGCAGGTCGTCGCGACCGGAGCCGACTCATACCAATGGTATCTCGACGGTGTGCCGCTCAGCGATCTGGATGTCAACTACACCGGCTCTTACGAAAGCGTGCTGCAGATCAAGTCCGGGCCGGAAGTTGAAGGGGTATACACGGTTGAAGTTTTCGACGGCCCATTCTCAATTTTAAGTGAACCAGCGTACTACCTCTACCGAGGTCACATCGCCCCTGCATGCCCACCTGATTTCAACAATGACGGCGAGCTCGACTTCTTTGATGTCTCGCAGTTCATACAAGAGTTCACAGTGGGCTGCCCATAAGCGAGAGAGTATGTATTTCGCCACGCAACGCCCAGCTCTATGTTGGGCGTTGCTTTATTGTGATATTGTTGAACGGAGCAGGGGGGATTCGAACCCCCGATGACCAAAAGGCCATACTGGATTTCGAATCCAGCGCATTCAACCGCTCTGCCACCGCTCCAAATACAGTGAAGCCCGCTCTGGGGAGAACAGGCCACGGCTAGTTGAACAGTGTAGGCCCATCCCCCACTGTTGCCAAGACCAGCCCCTCAACTCCGTCGCCCAACCACACTCAGCCCCGCTTCGATTCGACGGCGCTCGCCAATGCTTCGAGCAACTGCTCAGGTTCACTCATCCGACCCGTCCCTTCGTGACGGCACGCCTGCCAGCCGTCACCGGGACCGATGATGATGTTCCCGTCCTTCTCGGCCTGCTTGACATTCCGCAAGTTCGCGGGCTGATTCCACATCGCGTCGTTCATCGCAGGCGCCAGCAAAACGGGAGTCTTCGATCGATTGATGGCACTCAAAATCAGAGTCACGACCGAATCGGTCTGCCCATGCACGATCGCGCTCAGCGTGTTCATTGTGCACGGTGCGATCAACGCGGCATCAGCACGATCTGCGAGCGAGATGTGCTGCGGATCGGATGATTCGATATGCTCCCACGCAGAGACATACACAGGATTCCCAGAGAGCGCTTGGAAGGTGATCGGAGCCACAAACTTCGCTGCGCTGGGCGTCATCGCGACCGTGACCTGCGCCCCCGCTTGCGCGAGCCGTGAGACCACAGTGCAAACTTTGTACACCGCGATCCCACCCGAGATCCCGATGAAGATCCTCGCCCCTCCATCAGATCCATCCCGCGGCCCAAAGACGGACGCGAGTTTCTGTGGATTCAGCCAATCCTCAGACGAGTGTGGTCCTGAGTGATCGGGGGTGGTGGTCATAACTGGTAGTGGATTGGTTTACAGCAGTGCTTCAGCTTGTTCAGCCTCAGCGCCTGAGGAGTCCTGATCTTCGATGTACTCAAGCGTGATCTTGTCCTGGATGATCTCTTCGATCACCAGTTCCAGATCCGTCATTCCATCGCGAGCGATCAGTGGACGAGCACCGTCGAGGAGCTGCTGGAGACGCCGTTGGATCAGAGCACAGAGCTTGAACTTGCCGCCAACCTTCTCAATGATTTCATCACTTTTCAACGCTTCGATCATCTGCTATCCTTCTTACGTTCCGCGGCAACAGCCAGCGGGTGGGAGGAGCCGACGCGCCCCCTGACGCGTGACAGAGGGAACTTTAGGCCTACGCAAGCGGTTAAGCGACAATCGCTTGGACGATTCGTTCGACAATTCGAACGAGTCAGGAATCACTCCGCAGGAACCGAATCAGATTCAGCACCCGATTCCAGTCCTGCAGGTCCATTTCGTGGGTACACTGCTCACTGCAATACGAGAGAGATCCTGTGAAACAGAGCAATACCACCGAAACCCAGCGGTTCCAGATGGGAGACCGAGTGATCCACGCCTCCAAACCAGAATGGGGTGTCGGCATCGTCGCGACCTCGTCGATGGGCGATCACGAAGGTGTCCCCTGCCAACGACTCGCGATCCGCTTCGACCGAGCCGGACTCAAAACCGTCTCCACCGCCTTCGCGGATATCCAACCAGCCGGAGATCGGGTCGGCGTGGTGACGGAGAAGGAATCTCTCCAAGCACGCGACGACGGATCAAGCAATCCGATCCACAACGCGTCGGCCCGCGAGATCCAGGACATCATGACCAAAATTCCGGATGCCGCGAGAGACCCATTCTCGACTCCCGCGCAGCGTCTCAAAGAAACGCTCGCGCTCTACCGATTCACCGCTTCTGGGGGTCCTTTGATCGACTGGGCTGTCATGCAGAGCGGACTCAGCGACCCGCTCACCAAGTTCACTCGGCCCGAGCTCGAAGAATTCTTTGGGTTCTTTGAGAAGATTCTTTGGAAGCATCTCGGTAAGATGGTCCGGGAAGCCCGCGATGTCCCAGCCGCTGAGCTGGTACAGATCCGGGATTCGGCGCCCCCGCAAGGGCGCGACGCGTTGCAGCGGCTCCACCGCTCGCGTTGATTCTGGGCAACATCCGGCACAGCCGGTACACGGAAGCGAAGGACGCATCCGAGCCCACAATCACCACGGATGACAACAAACGGATTGGATGGATCCCAGGAGGGGATATTTCCGGACGCTTATCGCGTTCGTCGGTTTGGCACGGCTTCTCGGCATTCGTTGGCCGGGCGTGTGCAACTGGGTTTGGGGTCGGCACCCATGCTGACTCCAAAATCAAGAAAGGACAGACATCATGACCGAGAACGAATTCCAATCACGCCTTGCAACCCTCCTTGGACAGATCGACACCCTCCCAGAAGATCAGCGCCCCAAGCTTGCGAAGCTCGCGGCTGAAACCCAGGGTCGTCACCAACGCATGAAGAAGACCATCGCCGAACTCCAGGAATCGCTCGATCACCTCCGTCTGAGCGTGAAGTACCTTGTGTTCGATCTCGAAGCAACCCGCCGCGAGAACAAGTACCTCCGCAACATGCTCGAGAGCGATTCAGGACACAACGAAGGCGCGGATTGAGAGATCCGCAGGAAGATCAGGTTTCTGACCTGATCATCGGTCAATTGAAGATCGGAAAAGCCGTCTCGCTCAGGCACCCCGCAGGTGGGTAGCGGGGTGCCAGCGAACAACGGCACAGATCAAGGGATTCTGCCTCCTCAAGAGGCAGAATCCCTTGTTCAATTGAGGTCTGGGGTCTACCCTATCACGCTGCAAGCCGACCACATTGGCTTGCTCTGGATCGGTGCCCGAGAGGCTGAAGGGGCCGGATTGCTAATCCGGTGTACAGGGTAAACCTGTACCGAGGGTTCGAATCCCTCTCGATCCGTTCAAATCACGGTGCTGTCGAACCCATCCAGCACCCTCGGATGGTGAATCCGACCCCCATCACGCATTCCAAACACCCACTACCCTGCTTGAATCCGAATTCCCGCGCGTTTATTGGTCCTTACCACGATTCTGGTGTACCTATAAGAAGGCCGTCTATGCAGCCAAACCGCTGATTCACGGCGATGCATTCCGACCAAGACCTCTGCATCCGGGACACCACATGAAGACATCAAGCACCACACTGTGCGCCGCCACGCTCCTCGTCACCATCACAGGCACCGCTCACGCGATTGTCACACGCCACGATGTCAGCGATGACCAGTACCTCAACTTCGCACAGTCCGACTTTGGATCCGTCGGCCGCATGATATTCCAGAGCGGCGAATCGCAGTTCTGGAACGGGTCCGGAACGCTAATCGGATCCGAGTGGGTCTTGACCGCGGCTCATGTCGTCGACGACGCAGCCGATCAAGACTGGTTCTTTGATACCGGCTCAGGAACCCAGCGTATGCGAGCGTCCGAAGTCCACTACCACCCCGACTGGTTCAACAACAACGGCGCCACCAACGGCGACATCGCGCTCGTGCGACTCAGCGACGCGATTACCGACGCGACACCAACCCAGATCTTCGGAGGACCAACCCCATACGGCGATGAAGTTGCGCTCGTCGGGTACGGCGGAACCGGGACCGGGCTCACTGGATGGACCGGAGACTACGACCTCCTCCGGCGCGCCGGGACCAATGTCCTCGAAGCCGGGGATCCCTACGGGTTCGGCGACGAGTTCCTCAGTTTCGATTTCGACGACCCCGCACTGGGAGACGCGACCGAGCTCGAATCCATGCTCATGTTCGGAGACTCCGGCGGAGCGATCATGGCTGATGTCGATGGCGAATGGCAGATCATCGGAGTCAACACCTTCATCGTCCCGTTCGCTGACGAACCGACCGACTATGGAATGTACGGCGATCTGATGGGATCCACCTCAGTCGAGTTCCACCTCGACTGGATCAACTCAATTATACCTTCTCCAAGCACGATCCCGCTTGTCTTCATGGGACTCGGAGTCGCGACTCGCCGCAGACGCTGAACTTGATCAGCACAACTCCTTCACAAAAAAAACGGTGTCCCCGAAAGGACACCGTTTCACATTTTCCAATCAGACATACGTGGATGAGCACGCACAACTGATCGATCAGGGAACCCGCCGACAGAGGGTCGGCCCACGAGACTCAGAGTTTACCGACGACGACGAAGGCCCATCACCGAGAACCCGCCGAGGAGCATCACTGATGCCGGAGCTGGAACAAGGTTGATGTTGTCGTAGAAGACGCCTGAACCTTCGAAGTTGGATGCAACGCTGAAGAAACCGATCTGGAAGATCTGCCCTTCGAGCGACGCATCAATCGCGAGGTCCATGCTGTAGCTCGTCCACTCAGTCGAGGTGTTGGTCATGTCGATTGTGACGAAGTTGGTCAGCGCGAAGCCGTTGTTCTGGTCGAGCGTCTTGATGAACGCGACCGCTGAGCTCCCGCCTTCGAGGTTGCCGAGCTTCGCATCAAACGAGAAGGTCTTGGTCGAACCGACATCCGAAGCACCCACGATGTACTCACGGAACACATTGGCTTCGATCAGGTTTCCAACGCCGTGGTCAGCATTGTTGTAGTCGTTGTAGACCGAGAGTTGCTGAGCGCCCTGAGCAGGTCCGCCCTGACCGTTTGCGATCGCGGAGAACGCGGCGCCGCCGTTTGGTGCTGGGAACGCGAAGTAGTTGTAGAGGAAGTTTCCTCCGGGATCGAAGACATTGGCACCAACCAACCAGCCGTCGTCACCGAGCGCTGTTGGGGAGTTCATGTCCAGAGCTTCGAAGTCTTGTGAGTAGTCAGCGATGTCTGCGGACGCAGCAGTACCCATCGCAGCGATGAGTGCCGTAGCGGCCAACGCGTAACTGTTACGGATTTGTGTCTTCATGTCTCTTCTCTCTTTCGATTATGGGGCCTTTGCCCCGGTTGTAGTCAAACAGCCGTGTTTTAGTACCAGATTCAGGTGATCACACATGAAAGAATGGCTGATCTTTTCTCTCTCTTCGAACGACAATGTAACTGATACATTTCCGACGATCAATACTCTATCGTTGAATACCCAAAAGAATCGAAGAAATTTTAACGCCTATCAGAACCCGATCATTCAGGATAGTACGCCTCGAATCCACTATTCAAGCCAGACACAACCCCGATCTCATTAGAGTTTCTCATCCCAGATTGGTATGATGCCCCCCGCTTGAGCGTAACTGTCTCGGCAACACACCCAGCCTCAGTCCATGACAGATAGGATCGAGAATGTCATTCCAGGAAAACTTCACATGGGGCGTCGCCTCCGCCGCCTTCCAGATTGAAGGCGCCAGCAACATCGATGGACGAGGCCCCAGCATTTGGGATGATTTCTGCAATACCCCAGGCAAGGTCTTTGAGGGACACACGGGCGAAATCGCGTGCGACAGCTACCACCGATACCAAGAAGATGTGGACCTCATCGCACAACTCGGAGCCCAGGGATACCGCTTCTCAATCTCATGGTCCCGGCTCTTCCCAGATGGAGTGGGCGAACCCAACGAAGCAGGATTCGCGTACTACGACCGCTTGATCGATGCGCTCCAAGCCGCGGGGATCGAGCCCTGGATCACCCTCTACCACTGGGATCTTCCATCAGCACTCTACAAGCAAGGCGGATGGTTGAACCCGGAATCTCCGGAGTGGTTCGCGAAATACACCGAAGCGGTCGTGAAGCGGTTCTCCGATCGTGTGCAGAACTGGTTTACGCTCAACGAGCCAGCGATCTTCCTCGGGCTGGGAATGAACGAGGGCACCCACGCGCCGGGAGACCAACTCCCTCGCAAAGACGTCCTGCTCGCAACGCACCACGCGCTGCTCGCGCACGGCCGATCAGTCCAAGTCATCCGAGAACACGCGAAGACCCCGCCGACCATCGGATTCGCACCGGTCGGTTGTTTGAATACACCCGCGACCGATTCCGCTGAAGATATCGAAGCCGCTCGCAGAGCAACCTTCGGGATCGACCCTGACGGATGGACCTACAACTACAGCTGGTACTGCGATCCTGTCTTGCTCGGCGAGTACCCGGAAGTCGGTCTCAAGCTCTTCGGCGATGATGTCCCGAAATGGACCGATGCAGACATGGAACTTATGCATCAGCCGCTGGACCTTTTCGGAGTCAACATCTACAGCGCCGGAGTGGTCCGCGCCGACGAACAAGGCGACCCTGTCCCCGTTGCAAACCCGCGCGGCTTCCCCACCACCATGTTCCGATGGACCATCAACCCATCCTCGTTGTACTGGGGACCCAAGTTCCTCCAAGAACGCTACAACCTCCCGGTTGTCATCACCGAGAACGGGCTCGCATCGATGGACTGGATCCATCAAGACGGCAAAGTCCACGATTACAACCGCATCGATTTCTTGAGTCGTTACCTCTCAGAGCTCCGCCGCGCAAGCAATGATGGGGTTGATGTCCGAGGCTACTTCCAATGGTCGATCCTCGACAACTTCGAATGGGCTGAGGGCTACGCTCTTCGATTTGGGCTCATCTACCTCGACTACACCAACATGCGTCGGATCCCGAAGGAGTCCTATTTCTGGTACTCCAAAGTGATCGAATCCAACGGCAGCATCATCCCACGCGATGTCGCGACAGTGCTGTAACTGTCCCATAACCTGAAACCGATCATCAAAAAAAGTCGTCAAAATCTACCTTTTTGACGTTGGAATCCCATGGAGTTCGGGTACGATAGCGTAACTGTTACATTTGGTATCCAATGACGCTTCATTCTCGAAGATCACTGGGACCATTGAACTGTCAACTCACCCGAATCTACGGAGAAATAGACCATGCGCCACTCACTTGTTATGACCGCCGCGATTGCCGCGACCGCCTTTGGAGCAAACGCTCAGAACCTGATGCTCAACGGCAGCTTTGAAACCCCAGGTCCAGGATTCATCACCTTCGCAGACTGGCAGTTCTTCAACAATGTCTTCGCAGACGACAATGTTGAGCAGACCGCGCCAGACGGCGTCCGCTCAGCCAAGATGTTCGGATTCGGGAACGGCGCCCAGAATGACCACGGGTTGTTCCAGACCGTCGGAGGCATCAACGAGGGCATGCAGTACACCCTCAGCTCACAAGTCCTCAACCCATCGAATGACGCGATCGGTGCTGAGAATGTCATCCTCCTCCAGATGAACTTCCAAGATGCGGGCGGTGCAACACTCGAAACCATCGAGACCCCCGCGATCGACATCGACAACGACCCGTTTGACACATGGGTGACCAACTCCGTTAGCGGCATCGCACCTGCCGGTACCACCCAGATCACGGTCTACCTCCTCCACATCCAGCTCGGAGAAGACGCTGGTTTCCCAGTCCAAGAAGGTGGCGCTTCCTTCTGGGACAACATCACCCTCGTTGAAGGCGGCGATGTCCCCTGCACCAACCCAGCTGATATCAACGGCGACGGCGTCATCGACTTCTTCGATATCTCCGGATTCCTCCAGCTCTACGCAGAGGGATGCCCATAATCGGTTCAATCCAACTGATACAACAAACGGGCTTCGGCCCGTTTTTTCATGCGCGTGGATACTCGATAGTCGACGGCAACCGATCAGCCCTTCACCGCACCGCTTGTCAATCCCGAGATGAACTGCTTCTGGAGCACCAAGAAGAGTACCGCAACAGGGGTCACCGAAACGACGGTCGCCGCCATCAGCAAGCCGTAGTCGGTCTTGTAGACACCGCGGAGCTGCGCGATCGCGACAGACAGCGGCTGCTTCGACGCCGTCTGCAGCACGATCTGAGGGGAGATGAAGTTGTTCCACATCCCCAAGAAGGTAATCAGCAAAAACGCTCCGATCATCGGACGGATCAGCGGGAGCACAATCACCATGAAGATCCCGCTCTCTGAGCACCCATCGATGCGAGCCGCTTCGATCAACTCGTCGGGGACGGATTGCTGCACAGCTTGGCGGAACAGGAACACGCCAAACGCAGGCGCAAAGGTCGGGAGGAGCAATCCCCACACAGAATCGAGCAGACCCAGATCAAACAGCAACTCATAACTCGGCGCGATCAACAGGGTCGGGGGCACAATGAGTGATCCCAGCACCACCAGAGTCATCAGGGTCCGTCCTCGGAACTTCGACTTCGCCAATGCGTACCCCGTCGCGGCACAGATAAAGGTCGCGAAGATCGCGCTCGCTGATGCATAAAACACCGAGTTGATCGCCGCTCTCCCGAACCCCTTCTCGATGAGGTTGGTGTAGTTGTCAAGGGTCAATGAACTCCATGCGACTCCGAGGAAACCATCACCCGGAGGGAAGAACATCCCACTGAAGAAATCTTCCTTCGTCTTGAGCGATGCGACGATCAACCACGCGTACGGCACAAGCACAATCACCGCGAGCACGATGAGTACGAGATGCGTGAGCATCCTTGATGACCTGGATCTTGGGTGCGAGCTCATGCGGACGCCTCCTCTTTCCGGACCATCCGGATCTGTACAAGCGCCAATGCAATGAGCATCAACGCGAGCGCCCACCCCACGGCACTTGCGTATCCAAGATCTCCGAGCTCGAATCCGTTCTGGTAGAGGTACATCACGATGGTCAGCCCGTCGTTGTTCGGTCCGCCGTTGCCTTGCAGCAGAATGTAGGGCAGCTCAAACAACTGCAGCGACCCGATCATCGAGAGCAGCACCACAAAGGTCGCGACCGGTTTCACGGCTGGGAGAATCACATGGCGTAAACGGTTGAACGGCCCCGCCCCGTCGATCTCCGCCGCTTCGAGCAGAGAAGCGGGAACATTCTGGAGTGCGGCGAGGAAGTAGATCATGTTGAACCCGACATACAACCACAGCGAGATAAGAATCAGCGTCGGCATGATGTACGCTTGTAGCCAGTCGATCTCGAGCAGCTTTTCGTTCTGCAGCAACCACGCGAGCGATCGGTTCACGAGCCCCGCTCGCTTCTCAAACGCGAGCGCTCCGAGCACAGAGACAAAGACCAGACCCATCAACTGCGGGCTGAAGAAAATCAGTCGGTAGATTGATCGACCACGCAACCGACGCGAGTTGAGCACCAACGCGAGCCCGAACGCGAGCGGGAGTTGGATGAAGAGCGAGCCCAGCGTGTAGACCAGCGTGTTGCGGATCGCTTTCCAGAACACCGGATCCTTCATCAGCAGCTCGAAGTTCTTTGATCCAACTAAGATCCGCGTGTCGGGGCCGTAGGTCTGGTTGAGCGCCAGCGATGCAGACTGGATCAGCGGATATACCATAAAGACCGCAAACAACGCCAAGAATGGCAGCAGCGCCATCCACGCGAAAATCACCTGCCGTCTGGATCCTGGAGCACTCATGGCGCGACCACCTCGATGAATGCGTTCCGCGACATCTGCCGCTCGATCGCACGCTGCGCCTTGTCGAGCTCTTCCTTCGTCTTCGCGAGCAGTGCTTCGTCGTCGATTCCCCCACCATTGGTAGACCAGTCAAGGATATTGACTGCGGCATCGCGTACATTCAGCACCGCGCTGTAGTTGTACGGCGACGAAGTCCGAAGCGGGATATCCGGAGCCAGTTCGATGAACATCCGGCCCTTCGCTTGATCCATAAAGAACGGATCGGGCTCGTCGTACACCGGATCATCCCAAAGCGAACGGATCGGGGACACGATGTCCACCATCTGGTACAACTCCCGCGCGATCTCCGGCGAGGTGTACAACTGTACAGCTGTCTCCCACGCCTGCTCGTACTCGTCAGATTCCTTCGGGAATCCGAGCATCGTCCCCCCTCGCACGCTCGTTCGACGGCCGCCCTCTTCGAAAGCGGGCAACGGCATCAGCTTCATCTTCCCATCGATCAACGGCACATGCATCTTCCAGATCGAACACATCCAGTCTGGACACAGGTACGCGATCGCTTCGCCGTCAACACGAGCCTGATGACCCGCGGCGCTGAACTCGTCGATGTCCGTCACCAGAGGCTCATCTCCGATACACCACGACACAATCTCCGCGAGCAGCTCGGCGTTGCGATCACTGTTAATCGTCGGGCGTCCGTCCGCATCGAAGAGCTGCCCGTCCCCCTGCAGCATCAACAGTTCGATGTTGTCCTGCTGAGTCACCCACATCGAGAGTGGGTAGTGATCCGGACGACCGTTCCCGTCTTCATCCGACATCAACGGCGCGAGCAACTCGAAGAACTTCTCCCAGGTCGTCGCTTGCGTGAGATCAATCCCCGCTGCTTCGGTCAGATCCGCGCGGTACGCGAGCATCACCGGATGCACATCATGCGGCAATCCATACACACGCCCGTTGACACTCCAAGGACTGAGTGATGGACCATTGATCTGGTCGTAGAGACCTTCGTCCTTCAATCGGTCTGTAATATCGCGGAACCCAATCGACTCCGGTGGCCCCATGAACACTTTGCCGACAGTCGAACGCTCCACCTCGATCATGTCAGCGGTCGGGAGACCTCCAAAGAACCCACTGGTCATCCGACTCTGAATCGCGGCGATGCTGAGGAGCGTCAACTCAATATCCTTACGCGATTCTGTATCAGCATCAGATCCTGAACGCGCATTGAGCTCTGCGATTTTCGGTTCATACATCTGCTTGTGCTCAGGAGAGAACACCCACATCTGCAGGTCTTCACTCTTCGCATCATCAACACCCAGCAGATAGACGCTACTGAGTATGAGCAATCCGAGAATAATCCAGACACCGATCGAGAGGTGTCTGAGTGAAAGCAGCGGCAGCATGAATGCGTCTTTCATGGATTCTCAAGAACACGGAGACACGAGGGAGTTCAAGCGGGCGCGGAGAGCACGAGATCCGGAAAGCATCAGCCGCGGACCAGTTGACCGTTCTGATCGATCCGGACAGGGGTCTCCGTCACATACGAGGTCGTTTCGAGCACTTCAAAGTCCGTCGGGCGCACTTCTCTGTACGCCTCATCCAGGATCGATTCGCTCGCACGCGTGATCCAGCGTGCGGCCTCGATCCCGAGTGAGACCGCGTCCTGGCAGACCGCCGTGAATCGTGGGTAGGTCTGGTAGCGCGTGACCGAATCATCAAAGCCGATGATCGAGAGATCACGCGGGACTTTGATCCCGAGACGCAGACACTTGTGCAGCGCCCCGACTGTGGACATCGGGTTTGTGAAGAAAATCGCGGTTGGTGGATTCTCAAGCTCAAGCAATCGAGTGAGCATCATCTCACCACCGGCGGTGTTCGCTTCAGCGCGGACAATCAATGATTCGTCGATCTCGATACCCGCATTGCGGAGCGCGTCCATGTACCCGTTCTGACGATCGAGGTGATCGGTATCGAGCATGTTGTGGATCGCAAGACCAATGCGTGTGTGACCCAGACCCAGCAGGTACTCGACCGCTTTGCGCGAAGTCCCGCTGGAGATCGAATCGATGTAGTTGATGCGTGGGTCTTCCGAACGATCCGCGACAAGCAAGATCGGGAACCGCTCCGCGGCGATGCGCTCGACCAGAGTGTGATCACCAAGCGAGCGGAGCAGAATCGCTCGCACACCCTTGCGATGGAAGAACTGCGTATAGCTCTCATCGTCGTGCTTATCGCGTGCGGCACTAATAAAGGTCAGGTCGTGCTTCTTCTCGTACACGCCCCGGAGGATCCCTGAGAGCAGTGCTGCTTCGAAGTCACCCATGTCCGACTTGACCGGATCTTCTGGATACACCAGACCGATGACATTCGTTGGTTTGCGACCGGTCGAAGGACGGTACCCCGCTTGCTCGGCGGCTTCGAGCACACGCTTGCGTGTGGAAGGGCTCACACCCTCGTGATGATTGATCGCTCGCGAAACCGTCGCAACCGAAATTCCCAGCTCATTGGCGATCTGTCGTACTGAACTCATTCGATTACTTCCGTCCCAGTTCCCGGTTATCAACCTTCTCGTCGTCAGGTGACCATAGTACCTTGTAAGTGCTGCGGCCGTCCTCGCCTTCAAAGAGATCACGCGGATCCACACTACCGACATGCCCATCAGCGAACGCGATGTTGGCGCTGCCCATGATATCAAATGTGTCGTTGCGACGATTCGGATGCCGGTAGTACGGGATGTAGCTCTTGGGTTGGCTCGCGGTTTCCGCTTCCATTTCTGGAGCGCGGGGGAAGGTGCCCTCTCCACGCCAGTTACCCTCGGCCCAATCATCTACACCCTCGAGTGCACCGAAACGCTCGCCTGGGAGACCCTTGCGACCGACGCTCGCGGCTGAGAACCAAGTCCGGTCCCCACTCTCGGTTTCGATCTGTGAAATCCACACACCCCACGACTCGCTGAACAGAACCATGTCGCTGCTCCGATCGACCGTGTTATTGAACGCACGGCCCATCTGGTAGGTGTCTTGGTTGTCCCTGTTCGCTCCAGGCTTGAAAGTCCGGATTGTGCCGGTAGCCCAGTTGGGTTCCCACTCACCCGCGGATGCAGCCCAGTAGTTCATCGTGTACGAACGAGCCGCGTCCGGATGGTTTGGGCAACTCATCACAGTACCGCCGACCGTCGGGTTTTCCGCATTGGTCGCCGAGAGGTTCCGGAAGTCTTCCTGAGGGAGGTACCGACCGATGCGGTTCACATCGTACCAAACCATGTTTCTTTTCTGGTTTTCAGGATCGATCACAAACTGACCACCAAGCACCGGTGGGAACTCGCCGCGGTAATCATCCGCGTAGAGCATCGCGGCGGTCGCGATCGATCGGAGGTTGGTCTTGCAGACCACATTGCGAGCACTGTCGCGGGCCTGCCCGAGAGCCGGGAGCAAGATCCCGATCAAGAGTGCAATGATCGCGATCACAACCAAGAGTTCGATCAGTGTGAACGCTGATGTAGATGGACGCCGCGTGCTTGGAGCAGTTGGAGCAGTATGAGACTGGAGAGTGTACTGAGTTCGCATAGTGTGGTTCCAGAATGGACTTGGTTCGAATTCGTAACTGTTACACCATTGTGTAGGAATCGGCCCACCGTGTCAACCCCCGTCTGCGAAACCTGAGCAGATTCTCTCTAAAACACCGCTCCTATTCGCTTTATAGCCTCATTTGGCTCCCACCAGTCACTGAAATCGAGGAGAATGAACGATTTTTTGCTTCCTGACTTCCATTCTCAAATGGAACTGTTACGCTATACCCATGCCACATTTCAGACCCATCCACTCGATTCTGACCGCACTCGCCATGATCCCGTTCCTCTCTGCGTGTGGAGCGGATCAGCCACAATCCACAGTCGTCAGTATCCAGCAGACGGATTCTGGCGTGACCTTGCTCAAAGACGGCGAGCCGTACACGATCCTCGGTGTCGGAGGCACCACCAACCTGGATCTCCTCGCATCCCACGGCGGGAACACGATCCGGACTTGGGGAGCCGACGGCATTGAATCCCTGATGGACGACGCACACGCGAACGGGATCTCCGTTGTTATCGGCCTCTGGCTCAAGCACGAACGGCACGGGTACGACTACTCCGATCCAGCTGTTAAACAGAGCGAGCTCGCGGATGTTGAGAAGTATGTCCGCATGTACCGCGACCATCCTGCACTGCTCGCATGGGGAGTCGGGAACGAAGTCGAGCTCGGCGGGAGCATGGACACCGCAATACAGCAGATCAACGACGCCGCGGCCCTTGTCAAATCGCTCGATCCCAACCACCCAACCATGGCGGTCATCGCCGAGATCGGTGACGACAAAGCGCTCCGCATCCAAAATGAATGTCCCGACATCGACATGCTCGGGATCAACTCCTACGGCGGTCTCGGAAGTCTCGGACAGCGTATCAAGGATCAGGGTGTAACCCTCCCGTACACGATCACCGAGTTTGGTCCAGTCGGACACTGGGAAACCGGAAACACCGCTTGGGGTGCACCATACGAGCAATCCGGCAGCAGCAAAGCCGAGTTCCTCCGCAACAACTACCTCTCCACAATTCAACCAAACCTCGGCAAGCAATGCCTGGGTTCGTTCGCGTTCCTCTGGGGATTCAAGCAGGAAAAAACCGCAACCTGGTACGGGCTCCTGCTTGAAACCGGAGAAACAACCGAAAGCGTGGATGTGCTTCAGGAACTCTGGACAGGAACAGCACCAGAAAACGGCGCACCACGCGTGCGGAGCATGTCGCTCGATGCAAACGCAGCCGCGATCCCCGGCGGGAGCGTTCTGGAAGTCCAGATCGACGCCGAGGATCCGGATGGAGATCAACTCGTCACCGAATGGAGCGTGCTCCCGGAATCCCGAGTGGTTTCCGCCGGGGGTGATTTTGAAGACGCGATCCAAGCTGTGGATGTCGAGATTAAGTCAGAATCTCCGACCAAGTGTCTGATTACCATGCCCACAACCGAGGGGGCGTACCGGATCTTCGCGACCGTCAGAGATCAGCAAGGACACGCTGGGACAGTCAATCTGCCGGTGTATGTCATCGATCAGGAATGAAAAAGAGCCTTGAAAACAAGGCTCAGCAAGAGTTCAAATCTTGTTGATGGATCAACTCAAAATCGAGAAGTTGCTCAAGGGCATCCCTGCGCGAAGACTGTCAAGAACGCTGAGATGTCGAAGAAGTCCAGCACTCCATCGCTGTTGAAATCCGCGTCCAGATCACTGCTTGTAAACAAACCCACGAACGCGGAGATATCGAAGAAGTCATGCTGACCGAACCCTTCAGCAATATCCGCACTCGAGCATGGCCCGTCTACCGCGATGAACTCGAAGCTGTTCAGATTGTACTCCTGACCAGAAACGGAGGTGTTCACGAATCGCAGGACTTGCTCTCCCGCATCGAGGTTCACGGTTGTGGTCACATCCGTCCAGTTCTGCCAACCATTGGTGACCGGGATTTGCAGTTCGCCTGTGATGTCTTGCCCGTCGGACTCGATCCTGAAAGAACCACCCGTCGCGAGTGATGCGACGCGTGTCACCAGCTCATACTCCCCCGCTTGTTGCACATCGACGGTGTACTCCATCCACTCATCATTACACAACCAACCGACATTGAACCCGCCTTCAGTCGAAGGCTGGATATCCACTCCCGTGTCCCGATACGCCCCGCCGCGGTTCTGAGGCTCGCAGTCGTGGTAGCTCTGTCCCTCTGTTCCAAGGTCGAAATCCTCGGCTTCAATCAACCCGGGAATCACGCTCGCGGGTCCACCAAAGGGCGCCTGCTGAGACTGGTATACACGCACATAATCCACTTCCATAGTCTGCGGATAGTTTGCTGATCCATCCGGCGCTCCAGGCCAATCACCACCCACAGCGACATTCAGGAGCAAGTGGAACTGTGAATCGAACGGTGCTCGCGGATTCGAAATCGCCGCGGACGAGAACCACTGGTTGCTGTTGACGCTGTGGTACTGCTCACCGTCGAGGTACCAGCGGATCTGGTCTTCTTCCCACTCAATCGCAAAGACATGGAAGTCCTCGCTGAAGTCTGTGCCGTCGTTGAACGACCCCCCATTGCTCTGGTTGTTGGGCCAGTTTGATCCGAAGTGGATCGTGCCGTGCATGGTCGTCGCGGTATTGACGGATTCCATGATGTCGATCTCACCCGAAGACGCCCACCCGCCGTACGGCGAATCGGTCGGGAGCATCCAGAAGGCGGGCCAAACCCCTGAGGTTGAGGGAAGCTTGATGCGTGCTTCGATCTTGCCGTAGAGGAAGTCACGCATCCCCATCGTGCGGATCCGCGCGGAAGTGTAGTTGCGTCCGCCGAGCGACTGCTGCCGCGCGATGATCTTGAGTGTCCCGTCGGAGACCACCGTGTTTGATGAAAAGTTGGTGTAGTACTGGAGTTCGTTGTTGCCCCACCCAGCCGGGAGCCCGTACGCCGTCCCGGTCCCAGTCTGATACTCCCATGAAGAGGTATCCAGCTGCGTGCCCTCAAACTCATCACTCCAGACGAGTTCATAGTTCTGAGCAGATGCGGCGGTTCCGATCGCGGAGATCAGAGACAGTGCGAGAATTTTCGTTTTTCGTTCCAATTGCGACTCCAAACCGATATCGTAACAGTTACATTATCGTACAGTCTCTGGGCCCCGATGCAATCCTGAACTCGACAAATCGGTTATTTTTTAGCCATATCCACGAATTCACCAGCAGCCCAGCACACCTGAACTGACCACGAAAGGTTCGATCTTGGCCTCAATCTCGATTCAAGGACTCACCAAAACCTTTGGCGACGGGCTCATCGCCGTCAACAACCTCGATCTCGAGATCGAGGACGGATCGTTCGTCGTCTTTGTCGGTCCCTCAGGATGCGGCAAGTCCACCACACTCCGGATGATCGCGGGACTCGAATCCATCTCCCAAGGCACCATCGAGATCGGTGGACGAGTCGTCAACAAAGTCGCGCCCAAAGACCGTGACATCGCGATGGTCTTCCAGAACTACGCGCTGTACCCCCACCTGAGCGTGGAGGACAACATGGGCTTCTCGCTCCGCATGAACAAGATGCCCAAAGACGAGCGCCACGAGCGGGTCAAAGAAGCCGCGGTCATGCTCGGCCTCGAGAACATCCTCAATAAAAAGCCCGGACAACTCTCCGGTGGACAGCGACAGCGTGTCGCGCTGGGTCGAGCTGTCGTCCGCAAACCCGCGGTCTTCCTGTTCGACGAACCCCTCTCGAACCTCGACCCCGATCGACGAGCCGCGACGCGCGCCGAGATCCGGCGCATCCAGAAGGAACTCGGCACCACAACGGTGTATGTCACCCACGATCACGAAGAAGCGATGGCGCTGGGTGACAAGATTGTCATCATGAACGATGGATTCCTCCAGCAAGCAGGACCCGCCGAGGAAATCTATGAATCACCCTGCAACCAGTTCGTCGGCACATTCCTCGGCACGCCGAAGATGAACATCATCCCGGCTACGCTGCATACCAATGACTCGACGCCGTCTGCAGAAATCTCGGTTGATGGACAGCCCATCACGATCCCACTGAATCCATCACAGATCCCGAGTGATGCATCGGACAGCGCCACGGTCAGCATCGGGATCCGTCCGCATCAAGTGGTGCCGGCGACTGACCAAGCGGATCAAGTCCAGATCAAAGGCACCATCATCGACCTGGAGCAGCTTGGATTCGCGATCGATGTCCACATCCGATTCGGGGAGCACACCATCATGGCGCGGATCTCTGGACAGCACAAATACACGATCGGTCAGGAGGTTCACTTCTCGTTTGACCCATCGGCACTGCATCTTTTCACGAAGTAATATGTCCGCCCAAACCTGTATCCTGACGACACGCCGGTGGTCGGATCTGAAAAGAAGTGAAAAACTTCTCGTGCATGTTTGACATCGAACCGATACAGAATACAGTCCACCGCTTATGAACATGTACGCATCCAACCTGAAATCGACCAAATCGAAAGCCAAAGGCGCGAAACGCGTCTGGGTTGCGGTTTCGGTCGTGGTTGATGTGAGCTAGTTCTCAGAAAGATCAACAACACACGCAGTATCGCACCCCTGACGCAGACTCAGGGGTGTTTTTTCGTTTTCACACAGTGCACCAGCACAAAAACCAACCCAGTTCATAAGGAGAACTCAAATGACCCAAACAGCAACCATCGAATCAACCTGTCCAGAATGCGAAGCATCGATCAACTTCTCGAGCCGCCCGCTGATGGGACAGATTGTTCACTGCACCGACTGCTCAGCAGAGCTCGAGGTCGTCGATCGTGAGCCGATCACGCTCGAACTTGCGCCGGAAGTCGAAGAAGACTGGGGCGAATAAGTCCGTCGTTCATCCGCTCTACACGCACGGAAAGGGAGATCCATGAACATCGCCATGACCTTCACACGACTCAGGATCGAGGAACGGATGCTCATCGAAGCATTCGATTCGCTCGGCGTCCAGGTCACACCGGTCGATCTCCGCCAAGCGGTGATCAACCCGATGGACCGGGGATCGTGGGGACTCTACGACGCGGTCATCGACCGCTCGCTGAGTCTCACCAACACATTGACCTCGGTCCGCATGCTCGAAGCGTTCGGGATCCGTTGTTTCAACAACTCCGCTTCGATCCACACCTGCTCGGACAAGCTGCTGACCTCGCTCGCGATGATCCACGAGCAGATCCCGACGCCGCAGGTCCGGGTCGCACTCACGGCAGAGAGCGGACTCGAAGCCATCGAAGAGCTCGGATATCCAGCAGTCATCAAGCCAACCGTGGGTTCCTGGGGACGACTGGTCGCGCGCGTGAACGACCGCGACTCCGCCGAAGCGATCCTCGAGCACCGCGAAACGCTCGGCTCGGTCCAGCAGAAGGTGTTCTACATCCAGGAGCACATCGCCAAGCCCGAACGCGACCTCCGAGTGTTCGTCGTCGGAGGCGAAGCGATCGCGGCGATCGCACGATCCAGCGAGCACTGGGTCACCAACACGGCACGCGGCGCCGTTGCGCAAGGAATTGAAGTGAGCGATGAACTCCGCGACCTGTCCCTCCGAGCGGTTTCAGCGGTCGGTGCGGATCTCGCGGCCGTGGATTTCTTGGAGTGCCCTGAGCGCGGACTGCTCGTCAACGAGATCAACCATTCGATGGAGTTCCGCAACTCAGTCGAAACAACGGGAGTCGATATCCCACAACGGATCGCGGCTCATGTTGCTCAATATGTTGAGTCCACACTCAGCCAGACAGGAGTCCCGGCATGACCAGTTCTCCGACACGGGTCTCCATCGCCGGGGGCTCGGGATACACGGGCGGCGAACTCCTCCGCTTGCTCCACTCGCATCCGAACACCGAAATCGCGCAAGTCTCCTCGCGCAAACTCAAGGGACAACCAATCCATCGCTCGCACCCGAACCTGCGTGGATATGTCGACACGATCTACTGCACCCCTGATGAGATCGAGCCGTGCGATGTGCTGTTCCTGTGTATGCCTCACGGCAAAGCTGCGGGAGAGATCGAACGCTGGAGATCGGTCGCTCCGCTCATCATCGACCTGTCCGCAGACTTCCGGCTCCATGACCCCGCAGTCTACAAAGAGTGGTACAACGAGGAGCACCCATCCCCCGAGGCGCTCTCGACCGCTGTCTACGGGCTCCCCGAAATCTCTCGCGACCGGCTCTCCGGTGCCTCGCTGATCTCAGGGGTCGGGTGCAACGCTACCGCGATGCAGCTCGCGCTGCTCCCACTCGCGAGAGCAGGACTGATCAAGCGCTGCATCGCGGATCTCAAGGTGGGATCCTCTGAAGCGGGCGCCGAAGCCAACGCGGGATCGCACCACCCTGTCCGCGCACGCACAGCACGAACCTACAGCGCGTCGGGTCACCGCCACCTCGCTGAAGTCTCGCAATCACTCGGACCAATTGATCTCGACGCGACCGTCACCGCGATCGATATGGTGCGGGGTGTGCTCTGCACGGCGCACATCGAACCCACCGAACGCCTTGAGAGCAAGGACCTCTGGAAGCTCTACCGGGGCGCGTACAACAGCGAGCCGTTCGTCCGCATCGTCGCGGATCGTTCGGGACCCAATAGGTTCCCCGATCCGCGCATCGTCGTTGGTTCCAACAATGCGGATGTTGGATTCAGCATCGATGAGCGTTCAGGACGGATCATTTCATTGTGCGCGATCGACAACCTCGTCAAAGGAGCCGCGGGATCAGCGATCCAAGCGATGAACTGCGCCCTCGGATTCGAGGAAACATCAGGACTCACATTCCCAGGACTCCACCCGGCATAAACAACACACCACAGGAAACCACCATGAACGCATCCAACCACACCATCGTCATCAAGGTCGGCGGCGGAGAAGGCATCGACCCCCTGAATCTGATCCCCGAGATCATCGAGCTCCGAGACGCCGGGATCCGTGTCGTGCTTGTCCACGGCGGATCACACGAGACGAACCAAATCGCCGAGCAGCTCGGTCACCCAACCCGGACCATCATAAGCCCGAGCGGGAACCAATCACGCCGGACCGACAAGACCACGCTCGACATCTTCAAGATGGTCTACTGCGGCAAGGTCAACAAGACGATCGTCGAGCACCTCTGCCGCGCCGGCGCGCACGCGATCGGACTCTCGGGAATCGATGCCGGGATCTGGATCGGGAAGCGCAAGTCCGCGATCCGCTCGGTTGAGAACGGGAACACCATGATCATCCGCGATGATCTCTCTGGACGCGTTGAATCCGTCGACGCGGAGTTCATCAACTCGCTCCTTGATTCCGGACTGATTCCCGTGCTCACCCCTCCGGCTGTGACAAGCGATGGCATCGCGATCAATGTCGATGCGGACCGCGCCGCGGCCGCGACCGCTCGAGCAATCGGAGCACAGGAACTCTTGCTGCTCTCCAATGTTTCTGGTCTCCTGCGCGATCCAGAGGACCGCACCTCCCTCATCGACACCATCCGAGGCGAGACACTCGACCTTGCGCATGAAGCCGCGCAGGGACGCATGAAGAACAAGGTCCTTGCCGCAGAAGAAGCGATCCTCGGCGGGGTGTCGCAGGTGGTCATCGGGTCCGCATCCGGAGACCGACCGATCGAACGCGCCCGCGCCGGATCAGGAACACGCTTCTGCAACGAGGTGGTCTCATGAGCACGCAAACTCAGCTCTCGCAAGACACCCAGCTCATCTTCGATCTCGTCTCAACGCAGAGTTTGTCAGGAAGCGAACAAGCCGCGGCTGAAGTCTTTGTTGAGCACGCATCGCAGCGTGGGCTGCGTTCATACACCGATGATGTCGGGAACGCGATCGCTGAAACAGGATGTGCATCAGGAGATGAACGCTACCACCTGGTCTTGCTGGGACACATCGACACCGTCCCAGGCGACATCCCCGTCCGGATCGAGGATGAGATCCTGCACGGGCGTGGATCTGTTGATGCGAAAGGACCGCTCGCGGCCATGCTCATCGCGGCTTCACGCGCAGAGGTCCCCGATGAAGTTCGAGTATCAGTCGTAGGTGCCGTGGGTGAAGAAGCCGCGGGATCAATCGGCGCTCGACATCTTGCATCCCAGTGGTCACCTGACGCATGCATCATCGGAGAGCCCAGCGGTTTCGACGGCGTCACGCTCGGATACAAAGGCAGACTCCTCTGCAATGCAACAGCACGCTGCGACAACTCGCACTCCGCTGGTGCGGATGGATCCGCTTCTGATCTGCTGATCACTTGGTGGAACGATGTCCTCCGCGTCGCACTGGACGGGAACAAGGAAGATGGCCGACTCTTTGATCAGGTGCAAGCGAGTATTCTCAGTCTGTCCTCAGGATGTGATGGTCTCGAGCAGATCGCGACCCTCCAAGCGGGATTCCGAATCCCGCTCAGTTTGAACGCTGAATCACTCATCAACTGTATTGAAGCCCTGGCTGTTCAACGCGTCACCTGCGAGTTCGAGGGTGCAGAAGATGCACACCTGTCCGATCGCAATGACCCCGTCGTGCTCGCACTCTCCAACTCGATCCGCACAATCGGTCACCGACCCCGGCCGAAGCAGAAGACCGGCACCGCGGACATGAATGTTGTCGCACCGATCTGGAAGTGCCCGATCGCGGCGTATGGACCCGGAGACAGCTCACTGGATCACACCCCACATGAGCATCTGAATCTGACTGAGTTCGGGCAATCGATCGAGGTGCTTACAATCGCTATTGAATCACTCTGCAGGGATGCCGTTGAGGAGTTTGCATCGTCTCAATAACGGTCTCACAGCATGCAGGCGCGGGTCAAGTCTTAGCTGGGCTGATCAACTCATTGATGGGTGTGCTTGCGCAAGAATGGCCCACTATAAATCCTGTCTACCAAAATTCCGTGTGTTCAAACCACCAATTGTAACAGATTCATGAGTTGTGAGTGACTCAGTTTTGCATCGATTCGATAAGGGAGTTCCCTCTATGGAACCATCTCTTTAAGGAGTCGATCTGATGTCAATTCGCCTGAAGCTCATCGTTCTGTTGCTGATCCCCACCATAGCTTTCCTCGGCTTCTCGGGAGATGCCTTCCTCAAAGCACAGCAAAGAGGGGCTGAAAACTCCCGTATTGTGGAACTTTCAACAGTTGCCACAAAGATCAGTGCCCTTGTTCATGAGTGCCAGAAAGAGCGCGGCTTCACTGCTGGCTATCTCGGAAGCAACGGCGAGCAGTTCTCTACAGAACTCCGTGCTCAGCACACCTCGACCGATCACGCACTCTCAGAGCTTCAATCCACGCTCGATGAAATCACATTGGATCCGGCGTCAGAGATGAGTGCCCTCATCAGCAGTGCCCTTGATGCACTGGGTCGGGTCTCACAAGAACGCACCAACATCATCAACAAATCTGCACAAACCAAGGACGCGATCGCGTACTACACCAACCTCAACACCACTTTCCTAGATGCTGTGAGTCTGATTGCTCACCAGAGCACAAATCATGATCTTGCACGCGAACTCGCGGGATACGCGGACTTCCTCAAGGCAAAGGAACGAGCAGGAATCGAACGAGCGGTTCTTTCCAACACATTCGGAAGCGATCAGTTCGCTGATGGAATGTACAGCAAGTTCCTCGCACTGGTTGGTGCACAACAGAACTACACAGACTCCTTCCTCGCGATTTGTTCAGAACAAGCTCGCGCGGCATACCAGAGCGCCCAGTCTGATCCATCCTTCGCGCAGGTCGAAGAGTTCAGACAGATCGCCGAGCAGCACGCCCAGACCGGTGAGTTCGGGGTCCAGGCTAAGGACTGGTTCAAAGCGTCCACCAATCGCATCAATGCGCTCAAATCCGCAGAGGACCAGCTCTCCCAGATCGTTATGGGAACCGCGACCGCGATGAAGGCACAAGCGGCAACCACAATGTACATCAGCATCGCTGTCCTGATCGTCACTGTCGTCGGCGGATTCATGATGATCAAGAACATCAGCAAGCCGATCCACGAAATCGTGGAAACGCTCGATGTCATCGCGGAGGGTGATCTGACTGTTCGCTTGCCAGAAGAACGCAAGGACGAACTCGGCGCCATGGCGCGATCCGTCAACACCATGACCGATTCGCTCGGATCAGTGATCTCCAATATTGTCAACTCTTCACACGATGTCGCATCGGCTTCGACAGAGGTCTCTGCGAACTCGATCGAGATCTCCAACGGCATGTCCGAACAATCTTCGCACCTAAATCAGATCTCAGCTGCTGTGCTGCAGATGAATGCCTCGATCGGCGAAGTCGCAGAGAAGAGTAAATTTGCAGAAGAACTCTCAAAGGAATCCAGCGATCAAGCCACCACCGGGGGCGATGTCGTCACCAAAACAATCGAAGGTATTCTCGGGGTCGAGCAGAAGGTCAAC
>JAEPQP010000242.1 GCA_017640485.1 Phycisphaerales bacterium
GCCCTCCACCGTCAGCCGCCTGCTCAACATGGGCGTCGAGCCCTTTCTCGTGACGGCCTCCGTCAACCTCATCCTGGCCCAGCGCCTGGCGAGGAAGCTGTGCTCGGAGTGCCGCGCGCCGGTGCCGACCGAGCGGCAGGTGTTGCTCGATCTCCAGGTTCCCGAGGATCAAGTCGACAGCTTCGTCGTGCAGATGGGTCAGGGCTGCAAGCGCTGCAACGGCACCGGCTACAAGGGCCGCATCGCGCTCTACGAGGTCATGGTTTTGAGCGACGAGCTCAAGGAGTACATCCTCCAGGGCTACTCCACGGCGGAGCTCAAACACGAGGCGATCCGTCTGGGAATGAAGACCCTTCGGATGTCGGGTCTGACGAAGCTCGGAGAGGGGGTCACCTCCATCGACGAGGTCTTGCGCGTCACTGCCCCGGATTGATGTTCGGGCCAGGAGTGTTTAATTGCTGGAGTGGCGCAGTGTGTTAGGGTCGTAAGGCCGTTCGAATCGATGGACGGGCCTTCGTAAAGAGGGGCAGCGAGAGCGCATGCCGAATCTGCACCAGCTTCTAAAGATCATGGTCGACAAAGGGGCCAGTGATCTGCACTTGACGGTCAACTCGGCGCCACAGCTGCGCATCGACGGCAGGCTCCACCCGCTGAGGATGCCGCCGCTCAATGGCTCCGAGACTCGCCAGCTCTCCTACAGCGTCCTGACAGATGCCCAGAAGAAGAAGTTCGAGGCCACCAACGAGCTGGATTTCTCTTTTGGTGTCAAAGGGCTGGCCCGCTTTCGCGGCAACATCTTCGTGCAGCGCGGGGCGGTCTCAGGGGTGTTCCGGCGGATCCCGCTGGAGATCCTGACCTTCGATCAGCTCGGCCTCCCGACGATCCTCAAGGACATCTCGGATCGCACTCAGGGGCTGGTGCTGGTGACGGGGCCGACGGGCTCGGGCAAGAGCACGACGCTCGCCGCGATGATCGATTACATCAACACCGAGAAGCACCACCACATCCTGACGATCGAAGATCCGATCGAATACATCCACATGCACAAGCACTCGATCGTCAATCAGCGCGAGATCGGCGCTGACACGACATCGATCAAGGACGCGCTCAAGTTCGTCCTGCGTCAGGATCC
>JAEPQP010000126.1 GCA_017640485.1 Phycisphaerales bacterium
AACTCACCGAATCACTCCTTGAGGACATCCTCGATCCCGCGATGACCCCCATCCTCATCTGCCAGATCCACGGCCTCACCCTCTCGCAACTCAACACCATCACCCAAAGCGACGCCTACCAAACCGCCGTCAGCGCTATCCAATCCATCAACGCCGCCCGAACCCCCACCATCCAGACCCAAACCCACCTCCAATCCCTCGCGACCCTCAAAGCCGCCGCCGACGCAGCCCAACAGAAAGACGACCACGAATCCCTCCGCAAATCCTCCACCACGCTCCTCAGAGCCACCGCGCCAAAAGCCCCCAAAAAACCCGCTCCCCTTCTCCCCAAAGCCCGCCAGAACACCGTTCTAGAGCAAATAAACCCCACTTTCATGGCATCCCCCCAGATCAGAGGTACCTTTGCCAATCACCAAGCGTCTCACTCGAAACGCTCAGTACAAGACATTCTCAAAGGGACACATCATGAAAACCAAAGCAGCAGTTATCCTCGCAGCGCTCGCAACCGCAAGCGTTGCCAGCGCCGACATCATCATCGACGACTGGTCCACAGACCATGGCCCATACAACCCATCAAACGGTTGGAACCAAACCCAAGCCGGCAACATGCTCGGAGATCTCCGACGAACCTTCATCCAAAACGCCGGCAGCCAAGACGGCGAAGTCTCCGGAGAAGTCTCCAACGACCGCCTCCGCTTCTCCGCAACCAACGGCGCCCGCAACTTCTTCACCACCTACTGGGACGGACCAGATCGCCAAGGCACAGTCCCATACGACTTCTCCGAAGGTGGTGAAAACGACCGCTTCCGCCTCGACACCTACAACACAACCAACAACACCTCCGCCATCGTCGTCGTCAAGTTCAGCGACGGCACCTTCGCCAACGCCAACTTCGACTTCGACGCACGCGTCGGTCCCCACTCCGGCGCAACCGAAATCATGTTCTCTTCATTCGCAGGAGCAACCGACTGGTCCAATGTCGAGTGGGTCGCCCTCGATCTCGGAATCCAAGCCGATGTCGGAGGCGAAGCCTCAGTCACCGTAGGCACCTTCAGTGTCGTCCCAGCCCCAGCATCCGCCATGCTCCTGGGACTCGCCGGATTGGCAACCACCAAGCGCCGCCGCTAATCCTGTCCAACCTCACAACCCCAAAAACTGAGCTCACCGCTCAGTTTTTTCACGCGCCCACACACCCCAAGAAATCCGGTACAATCCCCATATCACCAACCCACAGGAGTCTCAACCAATGGCCGACATCGCAGACAACAAAATCCTCCTCATCATCCTCTCCATCATCATCCCGCCGCTTGCCGTGGGTCTCAAAGTCGGGTTCACCAAGCACTTCTGGATCAACCTCATCCTCGTCTTCCTCACCTTCGGCATCGGAGCAATCATCCACTCCCTGATCGTCTGCCTCGCGTAAACCCCAACCAGTCGCATGCCGCTGGTCCCCAACATCCTCAAAGATCCGCAGCTCGGGCTTCCAAAGAAGGAACGAGCCGCGATCCTCAAGCACGCCGCGAATCGTTGGTTTTCCAAACCAAGCAATATCGTGCTCTATGTCTGCATCACTGTATTCTGGTGCGGCCTTATGCTCGCCGCGGGGCCGCTCGCCGATTCCCTCGGCATTCATAAAGCACTCTCGACCGCGCTGATCTGGGGTGTTCTCTATCCCCTGATGTTCATCTTCTCTTACTGGGTGATCTTCAACTACAACTTCCTCCCGTTCCTGTACAAGGAACTCCGTACACGGCAGCACGATGTTTGTCCAAGATGTGGCTACATCCTGTTCACGCTCCCAGAATCAAATCAACAATGCCCTGAGTGCGGAACCCAACGCGAACCACTCCCAGATCCCAAACCGGAACCCGATTCAAAGCAGCAATCAGTCACTCAAGCAAGTGACTCAACCACCTGAATCCATGCTCCCCCCGCCACGGATCAGATCAACCACATCCTTTGCCCGATCATTCGGGACCAGGAAGGTCAACGAGTAGTGCGCGATGCGCCATTCGTCGCCGTTCTGGCGTAGCACGGCTGTGCCGCGGAATTCGCCGTATTTCTCGTTGTCAAGGATCTCATCGACCCAGGCGACATCGCCGTAGGCGTTGGTGCGAATGTAGCGGTCTCGGGGGACATAGACCCAGCCCTCTCCGTCTCCGAAGTACTTCTCGGCGTACGCCTGCAGCTCGTCTCGGGTCCATCGTTCTGAGGAGTCTGTTCCTAGGAAGATTGCGCCTTCCGTCATCGCTCCGATATACGGCTCCAGCTCCCCCACCGCTGCTGCGTGATGCCAATCGTCGAGCACCTCAGCAATATCCACATGCACGGCTCGCGAGCGAGGGCCGTCGGTCCCGCCATCGCGTAATCGATCATGGGTGGAATTAACATTGACGCTTGCCGAACAAGCGGATAAGTGAACGACGCACATCGAAAGCAAAGCGAAAGATAGAATCCTCATGAATGACTCCTGTGATAGATTGAACACTTCTTCAACTCTCTGTCGTGTTCCAGTTCATGGTTTTTTGGCTATTCAGATCGTACTGGTATTGGTCATGGCTGGATGCACCCCGGATGCGAGCGGGCGCACGGCTTTGTTTGGTCAGCCATTGATGGTCTACATTGTTCTTGGCGTTCCGATCTTGATCCTGCTTCTGATTTTGCGTGCGCTTTTCAAGTCGGTCTTCAATGCAATCAAACGAAAGCAAACTGAGGATGGGTCGAACACTTAATCAGCAGCGTTGACCATCCAGCTGCTGAAATCGTACACGAACTTCCAGACTGCTTCGACATGCTCTTGTGGCATGGCGTATTTCTCGGGGGCTTCGTCGAGGGTTTCACGGTAGCAGCGGAGCCATTCTTGTCTTGCGGGTTCGTCGATGATGAATGGGAGGTGGCGGGCGCGCATCATTGGGCGGCCGTAGCGTTGCTGGTAGAGGTGTGGGCCTCCGAAGAGGAAGGTGAACATCGCGGCGCTTTTGTCGGCGGCGCGGAGGAGGTTCTTCTCGCTCTTGGGGAACATGTGGGCGACGGAGGATTGTCCCAGTCGTTTGTAGAACGCGTGGAAGAACAGACGAATGTTGTCTTCGCGCATGGTTTCGTAGACTTCTTTGGGGATTCGGTCGGTTTGGGGTGGGCCGTGAGGTGGGGTGTAGATTGGGCGGTCGCCTGGTCGGTCGGGGTATGCGTTGAGGATATCCATGGGGGATGGTATGGGGTTCGTCTGCTGATTGGGTGGGTTTGTGACGGTTGGGGGGGCTGATTGGATTGCGTAGGAGGTCGATCTGGAAAGTTGGTGCGGTGAGTGAATAGTGGTTTGTGCTCAGTCTCATATGGCTGATATAGGGGATATGAGCAGATGGACGGCAATCGCGAAGATGATCGATGAGCAGGGCAAGTCTGAGGCGCGGCAGAAGCCGCGGTTTATTGCTCGGCAGATGAAGTGCAATGGCTGCGGCCGGGTCATGGATTTCTCGGCGTCGGGGCTTCGCGTGCAGTACTCCAAGCGTCCGGCTTGGGAGATTGGTGCTCATGTGGAACTCACGCTTGAATCCGAGGCGGGCACGCATCGCGGTTTGGCGACGGTGAAGCGTGTGCAGAAGATCGGGTTCCGGAAGTATGAGGTGGGGTTTGCGTTTGCGGATCCTGAGGCCGCGAAGAAGATGCAGTTGTTCAAGTGTGGTTATGACGCGCTAGATGACGGGCATTGGTCCGCGGCTTGAGAATCTTGTACAGAATGTTTTTTCGATCGCTCGTTTTGGGCGGTTTTTCTTTTGATGGTTCCGCGATCGTGGAGGAGTTGAAGACGATACCTCCACGGCTACCAACTAGCCTCGGCTTCTTCCGCTCACGGCCATTGTGGTCAGAAGCAGCACACAGATACTGCCTGGTGCTGGAACTGCTGAAGCGAGTCGAAGCCCAGCCCCGCTATAGGATAGTCTTGCCTGTGTAGCTGTCCCCCAACCCAGCATATCGTCAGGAAAAAGCTCTCCGTATGAAACATCGCGATACTCGGAACCATGCAAGAAGCGCTGAAATGGGTCACCTCCAACCAACGAACCAGACCACTCTGAGACTCCCCCTGCCATGTCCAGGAGACCCCAAGGGCTTGTAACATCAGCGAATGAGCCGACATCGAGCGGAAAGTCATCGCTTTGGCCTGCGTTGCGTTCTTGACCCGGAATGAGTTCAGTGTTTGAACCATCGGGGAACTGCCAGTATCCGCCTTCACCATCGTTTAGTTCTGGATCCCAGTATCCGGCTTTTGTCCATTCATCGCGTGTTGGAATCCAGAACTTCGCATCTGGATGATGCGTTTCCTGATGATTATATGTTCCGTCAGCGTTTTTGGTGAATGTGGATGTGTCATAGACACCGGTCTCAAACGCCCACTCTTCATTTACCTTGTCATTATGGAGCCAGTTGACATAGCGGGCTGCGTATTCCCAGCCCATTTGTGCGGCTCGGTTGTGCGATACACCATCTCGGATATGTGCTTCTCCAAAAGCCACACGGATCAATCCACCAGTAAAATCTGAATGACCAAGGACATTTCCTGTATTCTCGGTGTAATACGGGTGGTAAGCGTCGACAAACTCGAAATATTGCCCAACGGTGACCTCAGTTGTTGCCATGCGATACTCGTAGTTTACCGCGCCAACTTGCGGGTTTGGAAAGAAATCAAATGGATCATAGATTTCGTGATCCAAAGTTGCGCGATTACCTGGGTCTCCGATTGTTGCCCAGTTGTAATCGAAGTCTGGAGGAATTGTTCCGCCTACTGCAGAGTTGGCTATGAAGTAAGTTGCGAGAAAGAGGAGTTGGGATGTATGCAATTGATTCTCCACTCTTTTGATACTGGCATCATCAGTATTATGGTATCGAACTTTGTTGGATTCTGTTGAGTTTGAGTGGGTTTCATGCTTGGTCCGCAATGCTGGTCAAAGACCCCCTCCGTCGCTGCGCGACACCTCCCCCGCCCCCAAAGTTGAGGCCCGAGGGAGGGGAGGTGTATTGGTTGAATGAAATGGTGAGAATTTGGGTGCTATAGGTGCTTTGGGTGTCGGGTTTTCATAGGATGGGGCGTTGTGATTGTGTCTGGGGCTGGATGGTCCTGAACTTGTGCAAAGTGAGCGATGAAGATGCCTGCGATTACTCTTCCGGATGGTACTGTGAAGTCCTTTGATGATGCGGTTTCCGCGTTTGATGTGGCGATGTCGATTGGGGAACGGCTGGCGAAGGCGTGTGTCGGGTGCGAGATCGACGGGGAGCTGCGGGATCTGTCGACGGTGATCGATCACGACTGCTCGTTGTCGCTCGTGACGGAGAAGAATCGGGACAAAACGGACAATCCGCAAGCTCTGGAGATGCTTCGGCACTCGACGGCGCATGTGATGGCGGAGGCGATTCAGCGGGTGGTGCCTGGGGCGATGCTGGTGTATGGTCCGCCGTTGGAGAGTGGGTTTTACTATGACATCAAGTTCCCGGAGGATCGTCCACTCAAGGAGGGGGATTTCGAGGCGATCGAGCAGGAGATGGGGGCGATCGTGAAAGAGGATCGTGCGTTCACTCGGTACGACATGTCGATCAGCGACGGGATGGAGAAGCTGAAGGCGGAGGGGTCGAAGTACAAGGTTGATAACGGCGAGGCGGCGGTTCGGGCGGGGTCGGAGTCGTTGTCGTTTTATGCGACTGGGGAGCCTGGGAAGGATTGGGAGGATCTTTGTCGTGGGCCTCATATTCCGTCGACTGGGCGGATTGGTGGGTTCAAGGTGATGTCGCTTGCGTCGAGCTACTGGCACGGGGATGAGAACTCGGATTCGTTGACTCGGGTGTACGGGACTTCGTTCTTTTCGAAGAAGGATCTGAATGCCCATCTGGAGCGACTTGAAGAAGCGAAGAAGCGGGACCATCGGGTGCTTGGGAAGAAGCTCAAGCTATTCCATATCGATGAGACGGTTGGGCAGGGGTTGATTCTGTGGACTCCGAACGGTTCGGTGGTGCGGAAGGAGTTGCAGAACTTCATTGCGGCGGAGCTGACGAAGCAGGGGTACCACGAGGTGTTTACGCCTCATATCGGGAAGCTGGATTTGTATAGGACTTCGGGGCACTTCCCGTATTATGCGGATTCGCAGTTCCCGCCTTTGGTGGAGCGGGATCATCTGGTGGAGTTGTCGAACGAGGGGTGCACCTGTGCGCAGTTGTCGAACAACATGAGCACGGGTGAGATTGAGGGGTTCATGCTCAAGCCGATGAACTGTCCGCATCATATTAAGGTGTTTGATTCGCAGCCTCACTCGTACAAGGACTTGCCGGTGCGTTTGGCGGAGTTTGGGACTGTTTATAGATGGGAGCAGTCGGGTGAACTGAATGGGATGACTCGGGTGCGTGGGTTTACGCAGGACGATGCGCACTTGTTCTGTACTCCGGAGCAGATCAACGACGAGGTGCAGGGGTGCTTGTCGCTGGTGAAGACGATCTTCGATGTGCTGGGGATGGAGGATTATCGTGTGCGTGTGGGGCTGCGTGATCCGGACAGCGCGAAGTACACGGGGGATCCGGCGAACTGGGACAAGGCGGAGAAGGCGTGTCTGGACGCGGCGGCGACGCTTGGGGTGCCGTTCTCTCAGGAGCCTGGAGAGGCGGCGTTTTATGGTCCGAAGATCGACTTTGTGGTCAAGGATGTGATCGGTCGGGAGTGGCAGCTCGGGACCGTTCAGGTGGATTACAACCTTCCTGAGCGGTTTGATCTGAGTTATGTGGGGGCGGACAACGAGAAGCATCGGCCTGTGATGATTCACAGGGCGCCGTTTGGTTCGATGGAGCGGTTTATCGGGGTGTTGATCGAGCACTTCGCGGGGGCGTTCCCGGTGTGGCTTGCTCCGGAGCAGGTGCGGGTGCTGCCGATCTCGGAGAAGAGTAACGATTATGCGCAGGAGGTGCTTGAGCAGCTCAAGGCGCGCGGGATCCGGGCGACCTGTGACATGGCAGACCAGCGGGTGCAGGCAAAGATCAAGAACGGGTCGGAGATGAAGATTCCGTACTTGGTTGTGGTTGGTCCACGCGATGCGGAGAATCGGGCGGTTTCGGTTCGTGCGTTCGGGGTGGCGAAGGATCTGGGTTCGATGCCTCTCGATGAGTTTGTTGCTGCTGTAGCTGAGGAATACTCGTTGAAGGGTGCGAGCACGGTGAAAGAACGCTTCGAGACTGTGACTGCTTGAGCAGACTGATTGGTCAGTTGTTCAGGTGCTTTGAGAACCAGTGGCCGAGTTCGGGCATGGCGTAGGCGGGGTCCCAGGCGTTGTGGTCAGTGTTTTCGAACTCGGTGTATTTGACATCGGCTTCCATTGATTTGAGCGTCATGTTCATGACTCTTGAGGTCACGGCGGGGACAACTTTGTCGTCGGAGCCGTGAAAGAGCCATATGGGTCGGTCTTTGAGTTTTTCGGAGAGTCCTGTCATGGCGGCTTGGTACTCGGTCATGCCAGGGAACTGTGTTCGTTTGCCTTCTTTGTTGTATGCGAGTTGTGCGTAGCCGCAAACGGGGGCGACGGCTTGGAATCGGTCGGGGTGGTTTGCGGCGAAGACCATTGAGCCGCGTCCACCTTGGCTGAGTCCGGTGATTCCGATGTTGTCTGGATCGATGAGTTTTTCCTCGATGGCGATGTCGAGCATTTGCATGACGGCGTCTTCGTGGAAGTCCCAGTCAGATCGGGTTGTTTTTTGCGGGATGATGACGATGAATGGCCAATCATCGGGGGTTCTTTCGATCGCTGGAACGAGACCATAACGGAGGTGGGCGGTGCCTCTGGTGCCTCCTGCTCCGAGGCCGTGGAGGAAGAGGATTGCGGGGCCGCCTCTTTCTGCGCTTGGGGGGATCATGATGGTCCAGTTGTATTCTTGGTCATCGATCTCAAGTGTGCGATGG
>JAEPQP010000200.1 GCA_017640485.1 Phycisphaerales bacterium
AACGATGATGCTCGGCGAGCCCAACTCATCGTGTTTGTCAATGGAGACAAGCATGAGTTACAGCCTGACTCCACAAGGCTATGCCATTGCCAGTTTCGGCGAACCTTTGGCACTCGATGAACTCAAATCAATCCACGTCTTCGCCCTTGGTGCCTGCACTGGAGGGACTGTGGTTGTTTCTGTGTCTTTCGATGGAATCCAATTCGAACCGTTGTGCACAAGCCATCACAGCGGCTATTTCCGTTGCACCAAAGAAGGCAGTGTCATTGGTTCCGAACCCAGATGAGCAAAGCCCACCTTCGTCGGGTGTATTCTCTCAACGACGGCGCCGCATAACACCTCGTTGCTACGGACTCGCCTCGACTACTCCACGTTGGCGGGTGTAGACTTTGCTGGCGTAAGCCAAAGAGGCGGCGGACGTCGCAAGGTCGGCTCGCCGCAGAACTCGCAACCGTTATGTTGCTCTCTCGCCCGGAAAGGAGTTCCAACGAGCAATGCACGAGATTGAACAGGAAATCTTCGATGCGATGCTCAGGTCGTTGACCGAGTTCAAAGCCAGCAACCCAACCGAGACCATCTACGCTGTGGCGCTGGTTCAATCAGCGTCGGGCAGATGGGTGCACTGTGCCATCGCCACCGAAGAACGCCTCGAAACCTGCGCTCAAGGCTACAATGCCAAGTCATCCTTGGAGATGGTCAAGACCTGGCTCAGATGGGCCAACCCCGACGACGGGTGGTTTCAGCAGACCTTTGACCACTTTGGCCAGTCGAACCATCTGCTCGGGGCTGCAATTGATTGCGAGAAGCTCGAAGCATACGGGGATGATGTCATCGAGTTGAACTGCCGAGTGCTTGGACGCCTCAGAGATGAAGACGCGCTCAAGGACAGCGTCGTGGTGGGTTTGACCCACGGCGATGATCCCGAAGCCTTCGTCTTTTACGCCTCCCAACTCAACCCAAAACCGCTCGTTGAGCGCCTCAAGCACGAGTTTGAAGCTGGCCGAGCTGTTGAAGCCGAAATCGAGAGATGAGGCCACACCACCAGCAACATAACACCTCGTTGCTACGGTCTCGCCTCGACGTCCTAATTCAACAGATGTAGACTTTGATGGTCTGCAGCCCAACTCGGAGCTTTGTGCGGGGTAGGCTCGCCGCAGAACTCGCAGCCGTTGTGCTGCCGCCTCTCCCCTGTGGGACAGCCAGACATCCCTCAATCGCTCCATCATCCTCTTTGCGCGGGCCGCTTCGCTGGCCCGCCAAAGAAGAGGTGAAGTGTATCAATCCCCATATGCTTGGTAGTCGATTCTCAAAAGTGGTCAGGCTCAGCCAGGACAAAATCTGTTGAGGTCGAGCTGGTCGATGGGTTTGAGCGTCAGCCAAGCTCGGGCTGAGCAGTGCGAAGCAGACGAGGATACAACCAAGAGGCGGCCTTGATGGTCAGCCCCCATTTTCGATGCCTCGCGCTGCCTTGTCGGCGGCGTGCAGCCAACTGCTGAGTTGCTGGTTTCATCGAGCATCTTGGTTGTTCTCACGCCGTCATTTTCGCGCCAGTCATGCTCAGGCCGTTCACGTGCGTGCCGGTCACGTTCGAGGAGGCACTTCGAGGTCAGCGGCTTGTCTACGGCACCAGGATGAGTCGACCAACGATGCTCTTGGCGGTCATGCGGCTGACGAGCACGTTCGCCAAAGGACAAGTCTGGCTCCCAAAGGCAGCACAACACCTCGTTGCTACGGTCTCGCCTCGACTACTTTTCTTGAGGGATGTAGACTTTGATGGTCGGCGTCGCCATCCCAGGAAAAGTGCGGGGTAGGCTCGCCGCAGAACTCGCAGCCGTTAAGTGGCCTTGCTCCGTCCCAGGATTGACCCAGCATACGATCGTGCATACAGTGGTGTGGACCAAGGATGGAGGTCCAAGCCATGGACCCAGGCTTTGTCTGGGACAACGACAAATACGAGCTCGTCCAAGAGAAGCACGGGGTGGTCTTTCACGAGGTGGTCTCAGCCTTTGATGACCCCAACGGTCTCGAAGAGCCAGATCCTCAAGGTCATCGAGACCGATACATGCTCTTGGCCAAGAGCCACAACGAGCGTGTCTTGCAGATTCTCTACACGGACGATTTCACT
>JAEPQP010000065.1 GCA_017640485.1 Phycisphaerales bacterium
AAGAAGTCGAACACGGTGTCTTCGTTGAAGTCGACCATGTTGGACAGGAAGAAGGAGATATCGAAGAAGTCAAGGACGCCGTCTTCGTTCAGGTCTGCAGGACAGTCTGAGCCGTTGAGTGCATCCCATGCTGCGAGGTCGTCAGCGTCGACATCACCGTCGCAGTCGAGGTCGCCCTCGGTGTAGAACATGCCTTCTCCTGTGAACGCGACGATGATCGCACGGTCGTCCGCGTCGACATCGCCGTCGAGATCGAAGTCGCCCATCGATGAGTCGAGGATGCCTTCCACCATCTCGACGACATCGTCTGCATCAACGACGAGGTCGCCGTTCATGTCTGCGGAGAGATCGATGTGGACCGCTTGGTTGATGTTTGACCAGTCGCCGAAGTTCGCACAGACATAATCAACATCTGCACCATCGACCATCCCGTCGTATCCGTTCGGGCGGAAACCGCGGGTCGGGAGTGGGTTGATTGCACCGAACCCGAAGAAGTCCGCGGATGCGATATCGCCGCGTGAGTCGCCGTTGTCGTAGACACCGGTGACGAGCGAGGTTCCGAAGTAGTTGCCGCCCGCTGCGTCGTCCACAGCGATGAATCCCGCCTTGCGGTCGAGGTTGCCACCCACAAGGTGGAGTCCGTCAGCGAAGTAGCGGACATCGACATCATTGAAGTTCCCATCCGCGTCGAAGTCGCCGAGGATCTCGAGACACGCACGGCCGTCCGGGTTGACCGAGCCACCGTTCCATGACCCGCTGTTGAACGCGAAGTTGTACGCCGCGATCATGTCGGCTGCGTCGTCACCGTTGCGGAGCCCATCGCCGTTGAAGTCGCCCGCGATCAGGTTGCGGTTGTTGTCCATGTCGCCGTCGAAGTCGAGGTCGCCGATGAATGAGCCGTAGTCGATGCGTGTGCCGTCGATGGACTCGAAGTGGGTACCACCCGAGATCCCGTCGTCGTAGGTCACACCGATGGTCCGGGTCGGGACGATCCCGCCGGTGTTGGTGTTGTACGACGCGTACTCGGACAGTGCGAGGACATTGTTTGGATCGTTGAGCACAAACTGGGTCAGGACATCGTTCCGATCAGCGTTGGCAACGATCGGGATGCAGATTTCGCTCGCGTCTGGGTTGGTCTCTGGAACATTGAACGAAGTTGCTGGGAGCACGAACTGGATCCCAAGGAACTCTCCTGGTGAGAAGGCGTTCGCTGGATCCGATGGAACTGCAGAGACAGCAGCGACCGAGCGGGTGATGTTGTTGACATACGCCGCGGCTTGCGGATTGCGCATCGGCTGGACTGGGTTCGGGTTTGGTCCGACTTCCGAAGCGTCCCAACCCCAACCACCAAGGTTCGCGGGTGCCGAGCGTGGATCGCCGATGGTTGCGATGCCGCCCAGACCCTGGATGTTGTAGCCGTCGGCGCCGCCGTCAACGACATTCTCGATGGTTGGACGAGCGAAGACGGTCCCGCCCTTCAGGTCTGCTTGAACCGCGAAGACTTCAAGTTCGCCATCGATGAGCCAGCCCTTGGATTGGCCGCGTTCTGCGCCGGTGTGTCCAACACCCAGACGGGTGTTCTTCACAGTGGCTTCCATACGCGATGATCCGCCCTTGTTTGACGGAGTGAAGTCCGGACCCGCTTTGTCATTGACCGACGATGAGGTCTTCGGACCGATGTTCTCGCCCACACCCCATGATGGATCGAGGCAGATCCCGTTCATGAATGCGTTGCGGGTTCCTGAGCCGGAGTCGCGGGTGACGACCATCAGGTTCTCGCCGTTGACACGACGGCCTGTTGCATTGAGGTGACGGAGATCCGACATCTGGATCTCTTGGATCCCAACACCGAGGTTGGTGATCGCCGCGACTGGGGTGAGGGTGACCGGGGTATCGAAGATGGTGAACTCGTCTGGGCTGTTGACATTGGTGTTGAAGGTCACACCGTTGGGGGATACAAGAGTCTTGAGTTTGTTGCCCTGCTCGATCTCGAAGCCGTCGCCATCGGTAGCGACGCGTGGGTTGTTGCCGTAGCCCGGTGCGCCTGGGACGCGGTTGTACTGTGAATCGCCCGAATCGTTGATCACGAACCAGCTGACGGGGACATCGAGTGCTGAGAAGTCGATCTGCACACCGGTTCCTGGGCCTGTCATGGTGGTGATCGCGAAGGTACCGTCGTCGAGGGTGCGGTAGGGGGTAGCGCCTGGATTCGATGAGTCCGCGGCTCCTTGAGTGATCCCCGCGGCAACGAAGAGCTGGGTGTTGAAGTACGCCGCATCTGCTTCGTCAGAGTTGAGGGTGAGGTTCATCGGGTCGAGGTCGTCTTCAGTCGCGAACACGGTCCCCCAGTCACGCATTTCTGCAAAGCCGTTCCCCGAACCGGTCACACGGTAGGTGAACTGCCAGTGCTGGTTGGAGATGAACGGCGGGGTCGAGTCGAACGGTGCGAGCTGCTCTTGGGTGATCCCGTCGCCGTCGGCATCGATGAAGTCGAGGGTGTTGGCCGGGGCTTTAAACAACGCTTCGAGCAGTGTCGCGCCCGAGCCGTTCACACCGAATGGCTGCGCGGAAGCAACACTTGTTGCGGCGCCGCATGCGGCGACCATCAAACTGAGTTTCTGGATGTTTGTCATTTGAACTCTCTCCTTGGAATAGTCAAATTGATAACCTTGCCACAAGACACATGCCTTATAGCCAAACTTGAACTTCACTCGTCCTTGACACTGCGGATCACTCTCCTGTGATCCCGAATACCAGACGATCCGTTTCAGGATCATCTGGTGGAGTTGAATCAATCTTCGTCGTCGGCGTTCTTGACCAGTTTGTTGTTTCCTGAGATGGAGTAGAACTTCTCACCCCATTCCCGGTCCTCGATGGTGTCGATCAGGTCGCGGAGCTCGACATGCCCGTCGAGGTACCCGAAGGTCGCTTTGCCGTTGAATGTATCACCGACGGCTTCGAGCGATGAGCTTGAACCACCCTGTCCCACGATCAGCCCGATCGCGTCGTAGGTTGTTTCTTTCCGGATCTGACGGAGCTGCTCGATTTCAGGGTATGAGAAGCGAGGGAGGCTGAGACTGGAAGGTTCGTTGTACACATCTGCACCAGCCGAGAGTCCGAAGAACGGGGTGATCGGTCGGTGGCTCTTGATGACATTCTCGCCGCTCTCACTGCCAGGGTCTGCGAGCGAGCGCCATTGCGCGGTGTCTTTGAGTTCGGCAATCAGGATTGTGCTCGATGGACTGAAGATCTTGTTCTGACGAACCAGTTGTGCCTTACGCTGTACACCGGTCGGATTGAACTTGTTTCTCGGCATAATTGCGCCGTTTGCCGCGAATGCGAGGCGGGGGACTTGTCGGTCTCTCGGCCAATCCGCTCCTTCGCCCTGTCCCAGATCGTTGACCTGGCCAAGCTCCCAATCGTCTGGGTTTCCACCAGGGTTCGTTCTGGGGGCGCCGCGGGAAGTGACGGCTGGGGATTCGAACGCGTCCTGAGGAACCTCGCCGTTGTCAAACAATGCGTACGACCAGTGGATGTATCCGTTGATCCGCTGGGGGTGGGTTGCACGCTGCATATTCAGTCGCCATTCCATGCTGTCACGGTCGGCGCCGTACACATACGACGGCGGGTGGTACTCGCGGTTGTTGCCCGTGTAGAGGGTGTCTGCGAGGAGAACAGTCCGAGCATTCGAACTGATCACCACGGCCCATGCGCTCTTGCGTGCAGAACTCAGTGATGGCAGCAGAATTCCAATGAGTAGCGCGATGATGGCAATCACGACGAGTAACTCGATGAGGGTGAAGCCGCTTGTATTTCTTTGCCGGGTTTGTGGGTGTGTGCAGTGCATTCGGAGACTCCTGAACTCGTTTCGGGACTTGAACGAGTTAAAGATACACCTCATGCTTGAGTTGCACTGTTCAGATTGAATCAGAGTTGCGCAAAGATGGACACGCAATATATCATTTTATTGTTAACATAATTTTCCAATTTTCTTAACACACTTGTGACCAGTATCGTGCTACGGAATCCCGCTGAGGATGTGCCGAGTTCCCTCTCGATTCGTACTCTCTTGATCCGCCACAGTAAAAATCCCTCGATCAAGATCGAGGGATGCACGCTTGTATCAGCTTGAAGATCTACTGAAGTCGGCGATTATGGACACCCTTGAGCGTACACACTCAGGAACGCACTGATATCAAAGAAGTCGAACGCTCCGTCGGAGTTGAAGTCTGCAATCGGATCCATGCTTCCGAATGCCGTGAGGAATCCAGAGATGTCGAAGAAGTCGAGGACACCGTCGGAGTTGAGATCTGCGCCGTTGCACATCGTTGGTCCGACCAGGTTCGCAAGCACCGCTCGATCGCTCGCGGATGGAGTTGTTTCGCCATCGATCGGATCGAGCCCGAGTGCTGCGAGGTACCCGTTGGCGAGACGGTCTTGGAACACATAGGACTGGTAGTTGCTACCCGGGTTGTTCGCGTCGGGGATCGGCATCCCGGTGTCCTCGTCGATGAAGTCCTCGGTTGCGTCAAAGTCTGCACCCGCGAATGTGGAATCGAACAACGCGAGATCCGCTGCGTCGACTACGCCGTCGAAGTTCAGATCTCCTGTCACAAACCGGAACTGGATGATCCCCGTTGCGGCGTGATCATTGAAAGTGCCCGGAGTGAGCTTGAAGTTATCACCTCCTTCGGTGATCGAGATGTCCGTGAATCCATCACCTGACTGGTCGGTCGGAGCGCCGTAGCGAGTCTCGTCGTAGGTGAAATCAACCGATGCGCCGGTGAGGTCGCCGTAGATGAAAGATTCATCAGCGGTCCGGGTCGGGACGACTTCCATGTCTGAGTTCAAGCGCTGCCCGAGCATCGGGTTCTCGCCGTAGTACGCAAGGCGCGATGCGGCGTCTGGGTTGAAACCGTCGGTGTTGGAGATTTCCTGTTCTGATGAGCGGACATACTCCTTGCCACCTGCGTTCGACCACGCGAAGCCGTCGATGATCTGAATCGGGTCGATCACACGGACAGGATCCGAAGTCCCCGAAGTGGGGATCTCGAAACCAAGGTCGAGCTTCCCATCGTAATCGACATCTTGGTCGACATCCTTGCGGATCGAGTACCCTGGTTCATAGACCGAAGCACCGTCCACGATCGAGTGGAATGGGCGCTTGCGGATCAGCAGGTAGGTTGAGGATCCGTCGTTGTTGAGGTTCCCGTTTGAATCGGTGGTTGGGATGTGGGTGTCGAAGAAGCTTGCGCTGTTCTCGCCCTCGTTGGGGAGAAAGAGCGGGATGAGCGACTGGGCTGCGGTCCCGTTGTAGATCACCAGGAACCCGTTGGAACCGATGGTTAATCCATCGAGTGAGAAGGCTTCATCAATCTCCGAGGCTTCTTCTGGGATATCGTCGCCATCGTCTTCTCCGCCTTTGAGCTGACCGATGCAGTAGCCGGTTAGGTCCATTCCGGGAGTGCCGTAGAGCTCAATGTACTCAAGCACGGCATCGTTGCTTGAGCCGCTCCCGGGAGGGTTCTCGTACACTTCATTGATGACAACTTGTCCCGATGCGTTGGTGCCCGCGGCCATCATCAACGCGATGACCCCGAGCGATTTGGATGCAAACTTCATGTGACTCTCTCCTGAGTGTGAATGGTTCGATGCAGATCGGCAAGCTTCACTGATACTTGCCGGATAACAGTTCTCCATAAAAAATGTCGTTGGGTCCGAAGTCTGGATAGACTGCTTGACCCCGGCTGCGGGCTTCCGATTGAGGGTCGTAGTTGAAGGTCTTGTCGCCGTCGACATCGGTGAAGACACTCACATGACCATCGGCAAAGAGGAAGTTCCCCTGTGTGTTGGCGTGTCCTCGAAAGAACCCGCTCTTGCGTGAGCCGTGTGCTGGTCCGAAGTCGGAGAAATCATGGTTGGCTATGACCAGACCGATCCGCCAGTTTGGACCATCGGTGACCGATTTGGTTGCGGGCAAGAGCTCGTTGTCGATCATGATGGTGTCGTTGCCCGCATCAGAGTCTGCGTCGACCCGCGCGTCAGCAAGCATCGGGATTACGGAGGTGGAGACCATCGAAGTGTGCGAGGACTTGAGTGGTCCGACGACGCCGTTCTCCGAATCAGCGGGCTGACCTTGTCTGCCGATTCTTGTGTCTTTCCATTGTGTGTACGCCATGTACCACGACTGTGTGTAGTTGGTGTTGAATCCTGCGTCGATCAGCGCATCACGCTCTTGCAGGGTGTACTCGTTGAACCCCTCGTCGTTCAGTCGGTCGAGATTCAGGTTCTGGTTGTGTTTCGCGGGAGCGGTGGGGCAGAGCAGTTCGCCCGGCCGACCGTATCCGCCGTTGACCATGTCGGCGATCCATCCGATGCGTTCGACGCCGCCTCGTTCATCGCTTGGGTCTCTCGACCATGCGCGGGCGATTTGTTCACCTCTCGCATGCTTTCGGATCCGATTGTCGAGGGGGCCCGATGAGAAATAGTCTTTGTTGCTCACCGAGTATGTGGTGAACCCGACACCGATCTGCCGCAAGTTTGACATGCAGCGCACGCGCTGTGCGGTGTCTCGGGCTTGTGCGAGCGATGGGAGAAGGATCCCGATCAGGAGCGCGATAATGGCAATCACCACAAGGAGCTCAATGAGCGTAAACGCGTTCTTCTTTGTAAGTACTTTCGGATCTCGGCTGTTCATGCAATTAGATTAGTACGATCCGAATCTTCATCGATTGATGCGAATGTGAAGTTTCGGCTAAGGGCTTTGCGCTTTCTTTACACAATCATGACCCATTGTTTATCCGCGGTTTTTCCGGGTGGTCTAATTTTCAACATCGGAACTTCGATCGGTGTTGATCGATGTTCTCAAGGGCAGCGCGGGAGAGAGAAGCGCTGCTTGGAATTGATGTTCTAAATAAGGAGAGAAACAATGCGTCACGCACTTACACTCGCAGCAATCGCATTCGCAGGGACCACCGCAAACGCTGGTCTCTCGATCACAGAAATCTACGCCGGGATGACCGGTGAAGACGGCACGATTGACTGGATCGAAGTCACCAACACCTCTGGTGCAGCGATCGATACAGGGAGCTTCTACTACGACGACGAGAGCCGCTCGATCAATGACGGCGGGCTCCTCGATTCGTACATGCTCGGAGCCGGCGAATCCGCGATCTTCCTGATCTCGGACGACAACGAGGCTTCTGATGATGTGACCTACGCATCGGCAATCGCTGAGTTTGTGTCGATCTGGAACTACGCCGGGTTCGTTGGTCTCACCAACGGCGGCGGGAACCTCAGCCAGAACGGTGACGAGGCTGTGCTGATGACCGGCACTGCAGGCAGCGAAGTGATCGAGTCCGCAGCAGCATTCGGGACCGGATTCGCCAACTCGGGTGCGACCATCGATTTCGTTTCGGGTTCACCGGTTGATTCGGTGCTCGGAGTCAACGGTGCGTACGAGTCCAACCTGTTCTTCAACGATAACTTCTCGTTCCCGAACGACATGACCTCGTTGGTCGGATCCGTCGGCTTGGTTCCTTCGCCGGGTGCGTTTGCGGTCTTCATGACCTGCGGCCTTCTCGGCGCTCGTCGTCGTCGCTAATCAGACCTCTTTCATCGTGAAGTGAATCATCACCCCCGCTGTGCATCGCATGGCGGGGGTGTCTATCAATGTATGCTTACGACAATTCAACAAGTTCAGCGGATCTCATAGATGGATAGGCATCCACCCTCCTCGCTCGCGACGGCTAGGTAATCTCGCTCATCGATCGAGAAGAAGAGCAATCCCTCCGGACGCGAGCATCCTTGGTTGAGCGCCACTGCATGCAAGAGTTTGGGTGATGATGGAATTGATATATCATACATGAGGATTGCGTCTGAGCGTTCAAGACCAACAAAGGCGAGTGTCTTGTCGCCGATCACACCGATCGCAAGACCCTCGGGTTCTGGACCAGCACGATCGCTGCGTGAATCTTGTTCATTAAACCGATCCGGCCAGAGCATGGCGCTGACCACCTCGTGCTGCTCCTGTGAGTTCCAGATCACTGTATCTTGTAGGACATCGTATAATGAGACGCTCCGAGCACCCAAAGCACTCGGCACATCGATGTCTCCATCGTGATCGATGTCCCCATCGATCGTGCTGATCCACAGCCGTCCAAGCTGGTCAGAACCGTTGCTGCTGGTTTGTAGCTGATGAACAACGAGCGGATCGAGAAGCCCACTCGTCACGGCATCTTCAAATCGCAGTGAGTTGTGCTCATCCTTCTCACCTTCATTCGCGATGAGTACATACGCTCGTTCGTCAATCACCGTGTGCGCGATGGTGTCCGGCATAGGGAGCAGTGAGATTCCCTTGTGGTTCTGGATGTGGATTCCGTCTTTATCATCCGCATCAAACGGG
This sequence comes from Phycisphaerales bacterium, assembly GCA_017640485.1. Taxonomy (GTDB): domain Bacteria; phylum Planctomycetota; class Phycisphaerae; order Phycisphaerales; family UBA1924; genus UBA1924. The sequence goes on from JAEPQP010000065.1 coordinate 8,405, forward strand.
TATGAAAGTGGATTGAGTGGTTGAATCTTTGTCCATTTCCGGCATTCAAAGTCAAAGTACGCGATCGCGTTGTTTTCTTGCAAGCTGACCCAGACGCCGTCATTCGTTGGCGCGAGGTACTCTGGTTCAATACCGATCCAAGGCGTGCTTCGGAGAGACGCTGGAATCCGGAGATCACTGAGCGTGACACCCTCACCAAGATTGCGGTCTCGAAAACCATATGTCTGAATCTCATTCATGCCTTGCATATCGAACGCTGATTGAACTCCGAGCAGATCAACAAGTGTAACTGAACCGGCGCGATCCTGGATTCCCGGCTCGCACTCATTCGCAAGGATCAAGTACCGCCCATCAGGAGTGAACACGACACAATCCGGGTGGTATCCCGCTGAGAACTGCCAAACGACTTGCTTGGTCTGTGAATCGAGAATCTGAACAATCCCAGGCACTCTATCAGGAGGATCTGGGATCCAAGTGGTTGCAATGATGCCACGGTTTGATGGATCGACCGCAACGGAAGTTGCTTCCCACTTCTCGGTATCAGAAAAATTGGTGAGACTGCATAAGAATGTTTGGAGAGGGTCTTTCGCATCGAAGATCATCATCCCGGATGACCCGATCCCATAGAGTGCTCTCGTCTCAGAATCGAAAGTGATCACTTCGACCCCGCCAGAGACTTCTACATCATTGATGTGATCGAGTCTCAACGAGCGATGAGCAGTGTCATTCTGTTGAATACTTGTGATCGAGAGCAGGATTTGGATCATAAACCACATATCAAGCAAAGCCTCGCGTCGTCCCGTGGACCATGGTGTCAAGATCATGGAAGAAGAGTTCAGATCAAGTGTTGCACAGGGTTTGAAGAGGCAGACTCAAATCTTGTAAAGATTGTGTAATGATCAGTGGGTTTACCCGAGTGGTTGTCAAGACAGTGACACTGTGCAGTAGTGTGTAGTGGGCCGAGGCTGTACGACGAGAATCGTGACACTTCTTGATCCCATTAAAGCATGTGAATGACTGAAAGAGTCCGGGTGTTCCCGTTGGCCATCATACTGCTTGCCTGTAGCTCTAGTCGATGACACTCGCGGGTTCGGTGATGATTGAAGCCGCGGAATCGTGATATGGTGAGGGATATCGAGTGTTCCTCATAGAGCATTGTCTATGCTCCTGTATGTGCGACTGGGAAATCCGCTGGACGAGCGAGCGATCTGTATGGGCTCAGATGCCCGAATCGATGAGCGATGCTCGGGTACCGAGTCAGCTTGCTGCTTGGATGCGTACCAATGCGTTACACGGCATTCTGACGGTCATTCCCTCTTCCAGCGGTGTGCTTATCGAGTTTGATGCTCAGTTGGTCAATGCAGAAGATATGTTGCTGGAAGCGGCTGAACTGATCGAGGCCTTTGATTGTGAGAAGATCACAGCTGGAGCAGATTCAAATCCGCGCGACATCCGAATTCCTGTGTGTTATGACCCGCAAGTCGCGCCGGATATCATTGAAGTTGCGAATGAACTCAACTCCCATCCTGAGCAAGTCGTAGAACTCCATTCGGCTGTTTCGTATCGGGTCAGTACCATCGGATTCGCGCCGGGCTTTGGGTATCTGAGTACCCTCGATCAATCACTGCGGATTCCACGCAGGGAGACTCCTCGGCCGAGGGTTCCGGCCGGCAGTGTTGCGATTGCTGAAGACATGACTGCGGTGTATCCATTCCAGAGTGCCGGCGGATGGCAACTCATTGGGCGGACGCCGATGCGACTCTTTGATCCATTGAACGAGAATCCGTCAGTGCTCCGGGTTGGTGATTCTGTTCGATTTGAGCGGATTTCATTCGACGAGTACATTCAACACACAAGCCATGAGCAGTGGGGTGTGATTGATGGGTGAAGTCGAAGTTATTCAGCCCGGAATGCTGAGCAGTGTTCAGGACGCAGGGCGCCGGGGGTATCGGCACGCGGGTGTGCCCGAGTCCGGAGCATTTGACGATGTCGCGCTTTCGGTTGGGAATCGGTTGCTCGGTAATGTTTCTTCGGCCGCGGCCGTTGAGATGACGATGGTGGGTGGAGAGTTTCGGTTTACCGAGTCAACGGCTGTGTGCATGACCGGAGCACTTGGAGATGGTGCTCTCGTGACTGATGATGGATGCGAGTATCCTCTCGAGTGGAATCGACCTTTTGTGGTGCCATCGGATAGCCGTATCCGTGTAGGCCGATTCAGCAATGGTGCTCGGGGGTATCTCTGTATCGCTGGTGGATTCTCAACGCGGGCGATTCTCAAGAGCAGATCCGCTTTGGTGTCCCTTCCTGATGCAGGGCTTGGCCGAAGGTTGCAAGTTGGCGACTGTCTGGAGTTCGATGAGCATGGAGCGAGGAGTTCGCCAACTGAGATTCTTGAGAGTTTCAATGTGCCTGCGCAACTGATTGATCGACCAAGATCGTTGCGGATCGTGGAAGGTGCACATACAGAGATGTTCACAAACGCAGATCGGGACGCGTTGGGTGATACTTCTTACAGTGTTTCAAATCAGAGCAATCGTGCGGGTATTCGATTGCAAGGCCTACGGATCATGGGTGATCAGCCAAACAGAGTCGCAAGCGAAGGGACACTCCTAGGGTATGTCCAAGTGCCAGCGTCCGGGGAACCGATCGTGCTGGGTGTTGATGGCCCAGTCACTGGGGGATACCCGGTTATTGCGTGCGTGATCAAAGCCGATCTAGCTGCTCTGGCGCAAGTCTCGATTCGTGAACAGATCCGGTTCCGATGGGTCAGTCGGCAAGACGCTCTTGACGCATACGCTGAGCTGCAATCCTTGATCCAAACTGTCCAAGCTACTCGACCGGTCAAATTGACTGGGGGGAAGAACAATGCGTGACGACTCATGTGTCTATCTTGGTTGTGACACCGGTGAAGCTGCGGCGGGTCCAGGTCGTGAGCGGGAGGTTGCTCTGTTGCCATACATGTCTGCAGTGAGTATTGCGTGCGGCGGTCATGCCGGCGATGAGAGTTCAGTTCGTGAACTCATGACCGAAGCATCTCGGCACGGGTGCATTCTTGGAGCACACCCCTCATACCCAGACAAAGAAGGTTTCGGGCGTCGTGCTCTGGAGATTGATCGGAGTACACTGGCTTCTTCTCTCCAGGATCAACTCAGAATGTTTGTCGAGGTTGCTGCGGGTTGCAATCAACAGGTCTCGTTTGTCAAGGCCCATGGGGCGCTCTACCACAAAATCGCGTCTGATACAGAGTTTGCCCATTGGTATTGGGAGTTGTGCACTTCCGTTGTTCCCCATGCGCGATTTGTGGGACCGGCTGGTAGTCGGACACTTCATGAGTTCAGGCAATCCGGAGTTTCGGTATTCACTGAAGGGTTTTGTGATCGGGTATATGAGGAGGATGGGACGCTTCGATCACGGAACTTGGATGGGGCTTTCATCAATGAACCAGCCATCGCTGCCGAGCAAGCGGAAGTGCTGATGAAGAGTTTCGATTGTGATCTGTTGTGCATTCATAGTGATACTGAGAACGCAATCGAGATCGCAAGAGAGGTCCATAGACTGCTGTGTCCTCTTGATAATGAGAGACGCAGATCCGAGTCTTGATCACGCTGGTATGAGTCCGGCCAAGCTGTATTGCATGGACTCGACGACTGCAATACGACGGCGATAGTCGTTCAGCAAGACCACTCGACGGGGACGGTGCGTGCGTGCTCCATCGCCAACGGTGAGATGGCCATGCAGTTCATGTCCTCAGACTGGATAATTGCGGATACCAAGATGCTGCCGATGGGCGTGATTGCTGGTGTGACTGGTGTTGCTGTTTTCAGTGGATATTGCGGGATTGTGTTGAATTTAGGTCGTGAGATCGGTTAGTGTGATGCATTCTCAACGATTCTACGAGGAGTTTCTATGCGTTTTTTTGAAGCTTTAGTGTGTACTGGGGTACTGGGCTCGACGGTGTGCGCGTCTGCGGGTCAAGAGCCGATCCAGATCGGTTTTTTATGGCACATGCATCAGCCCCGGTATGTACCTGGGAAGACGATCTTTGAAGCTAATCCCTTCTTCAGTTTTTCAGTGCCCGATATCCATAATCAACGGTTTGGTCCGTATACAAGCTGGCCTCGGGATGCGGTTGACTCTGGGTTGGGGTTGGCTCACCTTGGTGCGAATGTGAGCTTTTCAGGGTCATTGATTACGAATCTCAATGAGCTCGAACAGGCTGGCATCAACGGCGGGATGTGGAACAACTGGGAGAGTGACTATGCCGCCGCACAGACGAGCCTCACCACTCTTGGAAACAAGCGCCTAGAGATGATTGGGTTTGCGCATCATCATGCGCTTCTGCCTTTGTTGGACACGCGCGATATACGCAAGCAGATCCAGCTCCATAAGTATGTCCAGTCGATCACCTTCGGAGGAGGTGCGTACTCGAAAGGGATCTTCCCTCCCGAGACCGCATTCGCTCAGCGCATAATTCCGGCGCTGGTCGCAGAGGGAATTGAGTGGGCGATCGTCGATAATGTGCACTTTGATCGAGCGTGCGAGGGGTATCCACACACGAATGATACTGGGATGTTTGCGCCCAATAAAGCGGATCAGATCAACCCGGACCCAGCACTCAATGGTGGCCGCTGGGTGCAGTTGAACAATCTATGGGCGCCCTCCAGAGTGAGTGTGCCGTTTGGCTATCAGCCCCATTTGGTTCAGTGGGTCGATCCGGAGACAGGCGCCGTTGATCAGATGACCGCAGTTCCCGCGGCTCGGTACGAGGGGAACGAGGATGGCCGAGGTGGCTACGGAGCGTTTTTGTATGACCAGGTCATGGATGCATATTTGCAAGACAACACCGATCCCGATCACCCGATGTATGTATTGCTTCATCATGACGGCGACAACTTTGGTGGTGGGAGTGAAGCGTATTACCATCACAACTTTCAAAGCATGGTCAACTGGGTTTCTGGGGATCCAAACTACGAAGTGTCCTCGACTCAGGATTATCTGGACCGATTCCCGGTCGCCGCGGGAGATGTCATCCATGTAGAGAATGGTTCTTGGGCGGGCGCGGATAGCGGGGATCCGGAGTTTAAGAAGTGGTTGGGGGGGGATGTGTCGGCGGGTGGATTGTCGCCGGACATCAACTCCTGGGCGGTGCTGGTCGCGGCGAGGAACCGGGTGTACACGCTCGATGATGCCATGGGCGGGACAACCAATATGGCTGGGATCCTCTATCAGACCGGAAACACCCTTGATCGTGCTTGGTCGCACCTGCTCGAGGCATCGGCGTCGGACTACTGGTACTGGGATGGGACTGAGGTTTGGGATTCGAATGTCACAACGGGCTCGAACTTAGCGGTGATCGAAGCGGAAGCGGGGTTGGCTGGTCTCGGGAATCCGGATCCGACGGGTCCGACAGTATTCGTTCCTCAGCGCGAGCCGTACAACCCGGGGGGCATGGAGTTCGGTGTGACGCCGGAGTCGAGTGACTTTCAGGTCTGGACGCTTGTGGATGACATGTCGGGGTTGCAGTCGGTCAACTTGAAATGGCGTGTCGATGGTGATGGGGTGAATCCGATCGCGAGTATTCAGAATGAGACCTTTGCAGGCGGTCCTGAGGTCGGGGCGTGGAATACTCAGGACATGAGTTCCGCGATCGTGCCGACACCAGCTCAGTCTGGGAGTGCAATCCGGAAAGCGATGCGCTTTGGATCGATGATCACCGGTCAACAAGATGTACTGATCGATTACTATGTGCAGGCGATCGACACCAATGGGAATGTCACGAACTCAGACATTCAGCATGTATGGGTCGGTGCAGGAGGAGTGAACGGCGGGACGGGGGTATCGATCAATCCTGATCCGCCTCAGGCGGGTTCGAGTGTCACGGTTTCGTATGATGCGAACGGGACCGTACTCGATGGATCGGATCCGGTCTGGATTCACTACGGATTCAATAACTGGGGAACCGTGTTGCCCGATGTTCAGATGGAT
>JAEPQP010000010.1 GCA_017640485.1 Phycisphaerales bacterium
GAGAACCCGCAGTGGTACACGCAGTACACGCCGTACCAGCCCGAAACAGCGCAGGGTCGACTCGAAGCTCTGCTCAACTTCCAGACGATGGTCTGTGATCTGACCGGACTCCCACTCGCCAACTCATCCATGCTCGACGAGGGAACCAGCGCCGCAGAAGCGATGGCGATGTGTGTCTCGATCCTGCGTGACAAGCGCAAGACTTTCTATGTCGCGGATGATTGCCATCCCCAAACGATTGCCGTCGTGCAGACGCGTGGACGATCACTCGGGGTGACCATCGAGGTTGGCGCGGTCGAATCATTTGATCTGACAAACCCCGATGCAGCAGGGGTGCTGGTCTCGTATCCAACAACCGACGGCCGCGTTGAGTGCTACGCCAAAATGACGGACGACGCACACGCCAACGGCATGATGGTGGTCGCAGCTGCGGATCTGCTGGGACTCACGCTCCTCACCCCACCCGGTGAATGGGGTGAGAAGGGCGCGGACATCGTCGTGGGGAGCGCCCAGCGCTTTGGTGTCCCGATGGGGTTCGGCGGCCCGCACGCAGGGTTCATGGCGACCCGCGAAGAGTATGTCCGCAAAATGCCAGGTCGCTTGGTTGGTGTCTCCGTTGATTCCCACGGCAAACCTGCGCTGCGTCTCGCCGTCCAGACTCGCGAGCAGCACATCAAACGGGACCGCGCAACCAGCAACATCTGTACTGCACAGGTCCTCCTCGCGGTCATGGCCTCCATGTACGGGGTCTACCACGGCCCGGATGGTCTGACCGAAATCGCACAAGAAATCCATTTCATGACCCAAGCACTCCGTGTCGGTCTCTTGGACGCCGGTCACGAGATTGGTGAAGATCTGGTCTTCGACACGCTTAGGGTCAAGGTGAGCGGTGATGCCGGGAAAGTCCTCCAAGCAGCTCGGGATCGCAGAATCAATCTCAGGGATTACAACGACGGCACCCTCGGGATCACACTGGACGAAACATCGGACGAATCCCTGTTCAATGATCTGCTTGAATCGTTTGGTGCGAGTGGGTCTTACGAAGAACTGCTCGCTCGCGCAAGCACCGACATGCCCGAAGCGTTTGCTCGCAAGAGTGCATTCATGACGCATGAGGTCTTCAATTCGCACCGATCCGAGACCGAGATGCTTCGGTACATCTCGGAGCTCCAGTCGCGTGAACTCTCACTGGCGCACTCGATGATCCCGCTCGGATCCTGCACGATGAAACTCAACGCGACCAGCGAGATGATCCCGGTCAGTTGGCGCGAGTTCGCGCACATGCACCCGTTCGCACCCGCGGACCAGTGCCTAGGGTACTTTGAACTCTTCGAGCAGCTCGAAGCTTGGCTCGCAGAGATCACCGGGTTCGAAGCGGTCTCGTTGATGCCCAACGCGGGATCACAGGGTGAATACGCCGGTCTTCTCGCGATCCGCGGGTACCACGAGAGTCGATGGGACACATCGCGGAATGTCTGTCTGATCCCAACAAGCGCCCACGGCACCAACCCGGCATCCGCAGTGATCGCCGGGATGAAGGTCGTCCCTGTCAAGGTCGATGAATCGGGAACGATTGTCTTCGAAGATCTGGTTGCTCAAGCCGAGAAGCATAAAGACTCGCTCGCAGCCGCGATGATCACCTACCCATCGACCTGTGGTGTATTCGATGACTCGATCCGCGAGATGATCGATGTCGTCCATGACAACGGCGGATTGGTGTACCTCGACGGAGCCAACATGAACGCTCAGGTCGGTCTGTGTCGACCCGGAGACTACGGCGCTGATGTCTGTCACCTCAACCTGCACAAGACCTTCTGCATCCCCCACGGCGGTGGCGGACCCGGAATGGGACCGATCGGAGTCAACAGCAAGCTCCGCCCGTTCCTCCCGACACACCCCGTCCGCAACCCCGCGACCGGTGGCTCCCATGGAGCGGGTCCCGTCAGCGCGGCTCCAGAAGGGTCCGCGAGTATCCTCCCGATCTCATGGGTCTACATCGCGCTCATGGGGAAACGCGGTTTGACGCAAGCATCCGAAGTCGCGATCCTCAGCGCCAACTACATGGCCGAGCGTTTGAAGGATCACTACGACATCCTCTTCCGCGGCTCACGCGGCCGCGTCGCGCACGAGTTTGTGATGGATTGCCGAGCGTTCAAGAAGAGCGCCGGGATCGAGATCGATGACATCGCGAAGCGCCTGATCGACTTCGGGTTCCACGCGCCAACCATGAGCTGGCCAGTCCCCGGAACCCTGATGGTGGAGCCGACCGAAAGCGAATCCAAAGCCGAGCTGGATCGGTTCTGTGATGCACTCATCAAGATCCGCGAAGAGATCCGCCAGATTGAGGAAGGCACATTCCCCCGCGAAGACAACCCGCTGAAAGGCGCGCCGCACTCGATCGAAGCGGTTGGGGCCGACGAATGGACACACTCTTACTCGCGAGAAACAGCCGCATATCCAGCGGAATACCTCCGGAGATTCAAGTTCTGGGCTCCAGTCGGACGCGTTGATAATCCGTACGGAGATCGGAACCTCGTGTGTTCATGCCCGAGTGTTGATGAGGTCTGCGAATCCTGATTCAGCATGTTCGATGAGACTGGGATCCGATGGCACCATTGGTGCTGTGATTTACAAAGCAGTTGACCGCTCTGTGTGCATTGTGTTCAGATCACGCTGCAGGGTCTGCATGGATCTGCCATCGATCACGATGGATTCTTTGTAGCTGCTCTGTGCGCTGATGTAGAGCCTGAAGTATCCGAAGCCGTGGGGGACAAACGCGAGATCGAACATCTGGCTCGGTATCGGGTCAGGATTTCCGTAAGGGTCGGATTGAGCCGTGAGTATCTCAACGATCGTGTCAAAGCGGTTGGATCCAGACGACATCTGGGTCAGGAACCAGATCCCAGAGAGCACCATATCCAACCCGACGGCAAGCATAAACGCACGCGTAGTCAGTTCAATCGCGGGCTCTGTATACAGCGTCGCAAAGATGCACACGCCGGATCCGAGGATCGATTGGATGACGAGAACCGCACTCGGGACTGACGCGAATCTGGTCAGTGTCTTCGAGGATTCATTGGTCTTTGTTATCCCATCCGGTGACAACAAGTAGCAACTCGATGGTTTGATGTTCCATAGGAGTTCGGAGATAAAGACAAAGCCGATCGTCAGCAGCACACCCGACATCAGGAGCCCGGCCGCTTCGAGCACAGGCTGGAAGATCTTCGCAAAGAGCATGTACGGCACGATCGCGATGAGGTAGATCAACGCTCTCGAATGAAATGGGCCAATTGAATCCATCGAAACATACTCCGGTCAGACCGAGTATAGACGATTTACTGTGGTCCCGTATCACAATCCGCCGTGAAGCTTTGGCAGCAAAGCTGAAGGTTCGCATCCAGATCATTGTCCGCAATCGCATAATCAACGAACAACGCGGAGGTTGAAGCCGCAGCTGCTAGAGCCCCCGCCGCGAGCACCGCTTTGATGCACGCCGAAGCACCGATGAGACCGATGATCGGAATCGCGGCTCCAGCCAAGCATGCAGCACTCCCCGCGATCATGATCCCAGTGATAGACGCGAGCCGGACAGCATTTGAGGTCGCTGCCGTATCACGCTGCGACTGCCACTGAGCCATCGCTCCGCTCACGCAATCCTCATACGGGGTGGTCGCGTCGGGACCCGGTTCGATTGGGCCGTCCATACCCAAGATCTGGAGCAGTTCGGGGTTGGCTTCAACAAACTTGTTGTATTCAGAAAGTGTGTATTGGTATACAGGGACAATCTCACGGATGCGCGCCCCATCCTCATCATCCCATTGGTTGACCGTGCCGTAAAAATAAATCTGCCCGTGGTTGGTGGTGATGGAAGCGACAACCCCAAGCATATTCGCTGATCGAGCTGCAAATAGATCACGAATATCCTGCGAGATCTCCGGTTGATCGAACTCTGCTTCAACAATGAGCGCAAACTCGATCGCGAAGGTATGCCCCTCGATCGTGTGCCCGTTTCGGATCAGATCGGTTGTGTCACTGTTGAGCTCCGTATCGAGGATGTATGCATCGGTTTGGAATGGGACATCAAACAGATCCTCGTATGCTTTTTTCCAGAAACTCCCAAACTCGCGGTACGGCAGTGGCTGGATCCCGAACGCATTGTCAACAGAGATCCCTGTCGCGACCGCGTTCAATGCATCAGCCACCTGCTCGCCCGTCGACGCGAGCGGCTGCACCGGTTCATCGGCAATCGCAGCCGACGCGCGAAAGCTCGGGAGGACAAATGCATTGATGAGAAGAAGGACAGCGAAAATCGAGTTGGCCGAGTGTCTGAGTTTCATGGCGAGCTTTCAGAGTGGGAACACAAGTCCATGATCACGCTACACAACGACTGGTGAACCATGAACCAACTCGATACTACAACCAATCAAACAAAACTCATAGAACAAACCCGAATTCGGGGATCGGGAAAACTCCGGATTCAACGAGACGGGTCATCTGTGACTCGTGAGCACACAGATTATCAGTCATTGAATGCGATCAAATGTTGCTCATTCGTATGCTACTCAACAACTCAGATGTGTTCGGCTGACAACTCAATCATGAGCCCGGAAGCACAAAGGTCCCTCGCTCACGATCCTTCACCGGACCCGGGAACTTGAGCGCTTTCGCGTGGGCGACTACATACACACCAGGATCGAGCACCGTCGCGGCGAAGATCGACTCATTGAGATTCTGAAGCGCATCCGATCGCTTCATCTCAAAGGGGCGCATCGCGCCGGTGAGAATCACCGGGACAGTCAGCTGTTGATCCGCGGCTGCATTATCCATAAGCGCCTTGTGCAACCATTCCCCTGTCTCGCAGAGCGTATCGGTGCCATGCAGAATGATGACCCCTCGGCATCCGTTGGGATCTGTGAGCGGGTCATCGGTCGAGGGACCAATCACCAGTTTCACAGCATCGAGGATCCTGGAGCGGTCCGCATCGGTCAGATCCAGCGAATCTTTCTGCATCAACTGGAGCGTGTTGACCTGGGTATCTTCCAGACGGAGTAGCCTGAGCATCTCCTGGACGATGCTGGAGCGATTCGAGAGGGTCCCGGCGTGCTCATCGTAGGTTTTCTCGATGGTTCCGCCGGTTGAGATGAGCGTGATCTGACGCATAGGGATAAGGTTATGCCGACGAATAGCCGATGTTTGGTGCTTGCGACGGGTTGATCTGTGATTTGTGGATCATCTGTTTGGTGATAGTTTGTGATTGGAGGACGCGGATGCCCGCGATGAGTACAAAGGATGCGTTCGACCAGGCGCGCGTGATGTACGATCAGGGCGCGTACCGCGCGGCTTATCGGACGACGAATCAACTCTACTCCAAGAACCCGCACTTCCCACCGATCGTCGCGCTGCATGTTGCCGTGTTGCTGCGTTTGCAGCGCCCAGAAGACGGGATCCGGATCGCGATGCGTTCACTCCGGCACATCACCAACAAGCCGCACCGGACCGCCGTCCTCAATACGCTCAGCGAGGGATTGACGCAGACCGGGAATCTGGACGACGCGATCGACTTGCTCCGCAAAGAGATTGAGAACCAGCCCGGCGTGAGTTCGCTCATTTCCAACCTCGGCCATGTGCTGCTTATCGGCGGGAAGAAAGAAGAAGCGGTCAAAGTCGCCGAGCAAGCGCAGAACGAGGGTCAGATGTCGCTGTCCATCGCGGCGGTCTTTGGACGAGCGGTCCTCAGGACCGATCGCATGCAGGAAGGCATCGAGCTCATCGAATCTCAGCTCGAGAGCACCGACAATCCATCTAAAGCGGCGCTGGGTCGTGCATACAACGCGCTGGGGCATTTGTATGATCGCGCTGGTCGGTACAGCGACGCAATGGAAGCATTCACCAAAGCCAATGACCAGGTCCCCGCCGTCTATCAAGATGCTCGGATCGTGTCACAAGTCGAGAGCATCAAACAGCACTGGACGCCAGATCAGTTTGAAGGATTTGATCGCCCCGCGACAGGAACTCCGCGCCCAATCTTTATTGTCGGGATGCCGCGCTCCGGGACTACACTCACCGAGCAGATCCTTGATGCGCATCCCATGTGCCACGGTGCAGGTGAACTCGGATTGATCTCCGAACTTTTCCGTCAGGTCGCGCCAGATCGCGATCGACCATTCCATGCTGGGCCCAAGGACTATGACCCGAAGCGGATTTCGGAGCTCGCGAAGATCTACCGCCGTGAAACGCTTGCACTCGCCGACAACCCATCCGTGGAGATCATCACCGACAAAGCCCCGATGAACTTCTGGTACCTTGGACTGATCACGCTCGCGTTCCCCGACGCGAAGATTATCCACTGTACGCGCGAGCCCCGCGATAACTGCCTGTCATGCTTCTTCCAAGCACTCAACCCCGGACATTCGTACAGCTTTGATCTCCGCAACTGCGGGCTCTTCTACCGCCACTACCACGATGTGATGACCCACTACACACAGCTCCTCGCTGATGAGCGGGTGGGGGTCCCGATGTTCGAGAATCAATACGAGTCCACAGTCGCGGACCAAGAGGGTAAAACACGCAAACTCCTCGACTTTGTCGGTCTTGAGTTTGACGAACGCTGCCTGAACTTCCATGAATCTGGACGCGTCGCGTTGACGCTGAGCAACGATCAGGTCCGTCAGCCGATGTACGCAACCTCAACCAAGCGTTACGAGCGCTACGCAGGTCAAATTGATGCGCTCCTAGAAGGTCTCGGTGATATTGTTGCTGAGCAGAGTACAAACAACTAAACGCGGACCCGGACCCAATCCAGCCGCAAGCATATAGAGCGAGCACACATACCATGTACCCAAGCCAACAGATGAATCCACAACAGAGCGCCGACACGCCCAAGGACTTCTTTGAGCAAGCCAAGAAACTGCTCGCGGTGGGGGATGTGTTCGAAGCATCCAAACGGGCGGGGAAGCTGCGCTCGTATTTCCCTGAAGAGCCCCCAATCCTCGCGATCCACGGCTTCGCGCTCGCAAAGCTTGGTATCCACAACCAAGCACTCAACGACATGCGAGCATCCTCGGCGCTCACGCTCAAAGCACTCGAGGAGGGTGATGAAGAGAACCCGGCTCGCCCGCGGATCGTTGACCAGTACCTGCATCTCCAGTCAGAGATCGGGCGTACCCTGATCGCGCTCGGCGAGTACGAAGATGCCCGTGAAGAGATCCAGAGTGGTTTGGATATGGACCCCGACCGGACCGATGTCGTCTGCGCGATGGCCGAGCTCGAATCCGCGATGGGCAATACCGAAAAAGCAATCGAGATCATCGAGGACGCGGTCGACCGTAAACTCGATGAAGTTGATCTGCACATCTCGCTCGCGTTGGTTCTCGAGCAAGCCGAGAGCTTCGACAAAGAACGAGCCGAATCATGCGCCCAGCAGCTCGCAAAGCACAGCGACAGCGTCGGGATCCTCGCGGGTCAACTGATGGATGTGCTGCGTGCGCACGGGCGGCTCTGTGACCTGCTTGGACAATACGACGAAGCGTACAACTCCTTCCGGAGAGCAGCGAAACTGCGTCGAGGTGGTTTTGATCCCAAAGCGCATGCCGTCATTACATCAAAGCTCATCCAAGGCTGGTCCGCAGAAGGCATCGACTCCCTCACCCGACCAGAGGGCGAGCACGGGAAGTCACGCGTGCTGTTCGGTGGAACACTGAAATCCGGAATCCCGGAAGCCGCTCAGTTGCTCGAGCGCCTTCCCAATACCGTCAACATCGGACCGATGGAATCGCTCGGCATGCTCTGCACCACAACGCTCAAAGCCGCCAAAGGTGTACTCCGTGCCGTGGTACCAACCCCAGAAGGACACAGGGGCGATCAGCTCAAGAAACTCGGCGGTGGTTACTCGAAGCACTGCGACCAAGTCGCACGCATGCAAGGCATGATCACGCTCGACACGCACCCACTCAACAACAACCTCATGGGATGCGTCGCGATGGCGCTGAGAGGGGTGTGCATCATCAACTGCCGGAGAGATCCGATCGAACAATCGCTCGCGATCTTCTGCGACCCGATGCACGGCAATCACCCCTACGCCGGGGACCTGCTCGCGACCGCGTCCTATGTCAAAGACTGCGAGAGGATGATGGACCACTGGATCAAAATCCTCAACGACGAGCGGGTCGGTGCTCGCGTGATTGATGTGCAGTACAACCAACTCCTTCAGGATCCCGGTGCCGTGCTTCGTCAGGTCGGTGAGACGCTGGAGATCGAGGTGACCGATGATATGGTCGCGGATCTTGAGCCGATGCAACCAAGCGGTCCTGGTTCACATCCATCGGAGTATGCTTCAGCGTACAAAGTACTCAGCGAGTTCTTCGCAGAGTAAGTCAACGGCTGGTCGATCATTTCAAACACACTGGCAATCGGGTTTCCCGCACCCGCCGGTCTCGCACGCCTCGGGTCGTGGGGGACGAGGCCCAAGGAACCGCTCGGTCTTCGCGTTGATGAACCACGCGTGCCGTTCGAGATGCCAGCAGTTGTAGACCGCGAGTGTGTGGATGGAGATCGGCCCATGATCCGGATGCAGCCCGGTCCGCTGCCAATCGCTTTCCTCGAGTTGGTAGAGGAACGCGATCATCCACGAGCGGATCGTGTGGATTGTTGCGATATCGCCACCGATCGGGGGACGCATCGTGGATCCCTGCGTGCAGCCATAGATCGCTGAGTCGACAAACGCGTGCTCGTCGAAGATCGCGAATGTGGGGTTGTCCTCGGCGAACGCTTTGCGGATGCGCGTCGCAAACACCATCTCGACATCCGCGAGATGGCCGATGACCACACGGATCGGCCAGAGACCTATCTTCGCATCCGGAGTCCACGCTTGATCGAGCTGCTCGTCGGTCAGCTCGAACACGCGCGGGTCGATGGATTCGACACCGATCCGGAGCCGAGCGACCAGCTGATCGGTCGAGAGCGCCTCGAGTGCTTTGATCGTGGTGGGGGAGGGGTTGGTTGAAGACGGATTCGTGGATTCAGAAGTGGACTGGCTCATGCACAAATAATAGGGACCCGGCGGCTACCGGACGAACCATCGGAGCTTGTAGTTCAGATCCTCGAACGACACATCAATCCCGATCCAGAGCAGGTCCTGATGTCCAGCACGCGAAACAGCCAATCGGAACAGGTTCTCCCCGATGGGTTCGATATACAGCCCCGGCGTGCTCTCGCCCATCGGCATGAAGTTGAACATCCGGTAGATATCACGCCGTCGCTTCACAAGCTCATCGAACGCGATCCCGGGATCCATCCCACGATCAATGAACTCGTCTTTCGTGATCTGGGAGAGGATCTGCTCAGTAAACAACTCGCGTTCATCGTTCTCAAGTGCATAGATGATGTGATTCATCAAGTGCTTGATCGACTTCGCGTATAGCGTGACATTCCCGTCCTCATCCTCGGTGCGGATTTTCCCGCCGGGGACCGCGAAGATCTCGTTGATGACAGTGGGCCGAGGGGCTTGGGCCTCTCCACGCTGCTGCTGATCGAGCTTCGAGAGCAGGCTCTTCCGGCTGATCTCCTTGCGGTACGGCTTGCACCCACCCATCTGAGCAATCAACACGATCGACAGAATTACAGCGATCGCGAAACCAAACTGGATCAGCGTCATCTTGATTGGTTGCTTCGCGCTGCGGGTCATCATGATTCGATACGGCTCGAAAATGGATCCGGTTCTGGAGGATGGTCAGAGATCAACCGACGGATTCGCTCACGGCGTGGTACACAGGTTCGGTCGAGTTGCGTGACCAGCTCGCATGGAGCTGGGTATCGATCGGATCAGACTCCAGCGAATCATCTGCTTCCGCTTCTGCTTGTATCCAGTGCGTCCCAACAGAAGTCGGTCGATTCAACGCCGCTCGAGCAATCAGCCGTGCGGTAAAGAGCAGATTCTGGACTTCCCATCCATCAGGAGTGTCAAAGACCTTGTCCAGCGTGTACCGTCCCCAAAGATCGAACATGTCACACGCGTCAGCGAGCTTCGTCCTTGTCCGAGCAATCCCAGCGTTGTACCACATCGTTGACCGAAGCGATGAGCGGACATCCGTCAGATCGAGCTCCGCGTGCGTGCTGGGCAGGATGGATGAGATCACAGTCGCGGGACTCGTCGGTGTAGTCGCATCATCTGCCCGCTGAGCAGCGAGCCGACCAGCGATCGCGCCCATCACCAAGCCCTCGAGCAGTGAGTTGGACGCGAGCCGATTCGCGCCGTGCAAACCGGTGCACGAGGATTCACCGATCGCATAGAGATTTGGGACATCGGTCGCGGTCGTCAGATCCGTGCGGACGCCACCGATCTGGTAGTGAGCCGCGGGATGGACCGGGATCGTGTCGGTTGTTGGGTCAATCCCAAAGGACTTCAGTGTTCTCCAGATGCTGGGGAATCGGATCTCAAAGTTCGGGATGTGCCGACAATCCAGCCAGACATGCTTTCCACCCTGGTGAGCGAGTTTCTGCGAGATCGCTCGCGAGACCACATCACGCGGCGCCAGCTCAGCGAGCTCATGGATCGCGGGCATGAAGCGATTCCCAGAATCATCAAGCAGGTGAGCCCCCTCCCCGCGCACGGCTTCAGAGATCAACGAACGCGGAGCACCGGGGATATACAGCGTAGTTGGATGGAACTGCACAAACTCCATATCTTGAAGCGAAGCACCGGCGCGATACGCCATCGCGATTCCATCGCCTGTCGCGATCGGAGGATTTGAGGATTCGCGATAGACCTGCCCCGCTCCGCCGCACGCGAGGATTGTGGTTCGCGCCCAGATGACCTGGAGCCCATGCTTCGGGTGCCAAGTAATCGCACCAAGAACCGGAGCACCGGGATCATTCGACGGCGTGAGCAGATCGATCGCAAAGCAATGATCAAACAAACGGATCGAGTCGTGCGCCGCCGCGGCTGTCGTGAGCGCCCGCTGGATTTCGCGTCCCGTCGCGTCCCCACCAGCGTGGTAGATACGATTCGCGTTATGACCACCCTCTCGTCCTGCCGAGAGGTGGTTGTTGCTGTCCTTGTCGAAGTTCGCGCCCCATTCAATCAGTTGCTGAACGAGCGGTGGACCCTGCGTGCAGACCAGCTTGACCGCTTCGGGGTCACACATCCCAGCACCGGCCGTCAGCGTATCTGAGATATGCGCTTCGATCGTATCATCAATCTCATCAGGGAGTTCAGGAAGCACGGCAGCGATCCCACCCTGCGCCCACGATGTATTGGTGGTGGAGATCTCGTCCTTCGTGCAGACGATCACCTCTCCGGATTCCGCTGCTGAGATTGCAGCGCGGAGTCCCGCAACGCCGGATCCCAGCACCAGCGTGTCGCAGAAAATCTGAGGCAACAGCCCAGTCCGGAACGGGATCAGGTAGCGTCGGGTTTCAAAGAGCGTGGTCAAGGGAGTCTCCGAGAGTGGTGGTATTCTAGCTTTTTGATTCGTGCCCGACAGACCACGCAAGAACACACTGAAATCGCTGAAAGCACGCGGAAATGGCACTACAGTGGGTCCATGAGTGGAGCAACCAACAAGCTGGGACGCATCCTGGATCAAGCGAACGCGGCTCTCGAACGCGAGAGCCTCGGATCCGCGATCATGCTCTACCGCAAAGCATTGGGGATGGACAAAAACAACCCCAAGATTATGCTCCGGCTGGGTCAGGTCCTGCTCTCCGCTGGATTCGTGGACGAAGCAATCGACATCATCCGCAAGTCTGCAAAGAAACGCGCCAACCATCCCGACACGATGGTGATCCTGGCGCAAGCGTACCTCACAAAGGGTGATATCCCCGCGATGCACGCCGCACTTGAGAAAGCCCTTACTCAGCAACCCGACCACGGGGCGGCGATCCTCGCGATGGTCAAATCCCACATCGATTCCGGATCGGTTGAGCTCGCGCAAGAGTTCCTTGAGCGGATGGGTGATGCCGGCAAGCACGATGCACTCGCACTGATGGCTCGAGCGATGGTCGAGCGTGAACTCAAGCATTACGAACCCGCCGCACAGTATCTCAAGCAAGTTCTTGAAGGCGAAGACTTCCTCGAACGCCATAAGCGATCCGCACGCTTCGAGCTCGGAGCGGTCTATGACGGGCTCAAGGATTACGACACCGCGTTCGAGTACTACCAGCAAGCCAACAGCGGACATATCCAAGGCAATGTCGCGCATGTGCCTTCGATCCAGAGCGCCTGGTCAAAGGAAGTCCTCAACGCGATCCCGGCTTCAACAATCCACGACGAGCGCCCTGTGATCATCGCCGGGATGCCCCGCTCGGGGACCACACTGACGGAGCGCATCCTCCAAGCACATCCGTTCGGGGGAAGTGTCGGCGAGTGCCCCCTCCTCCTGCAGATGGTGTCGCGAACCCTCGCATCGAACCTTGATCAAGAGCGCATCGATTCATACGCGAGCGAATACCTGGGTCATCTGGATACACAGGTCGGTTCAGCTGCAGCACGCGTGATCGACAAGCACATGGGGACAGAAAAATCTCTGGGACTTATCTCGAAAGTCCTCCCAAAGGTCCGGGTGATCCACGCGCTGCGTGATCCACGCGACTGCTGTCTGAGTGCGTACTTCCAGAACTTCGGGACCAATGTTCCGTACTCAAGAGACCTCAGCCAACTGGGTCAGCAATACGCGGCACACCGAGCGATGATGGATTACTGGAAAGAGATCCTCGAGATCCCGGTCTTCACCAACATCTACGAGGAGTTCGTCATCGAACCAGAGCGACACACCAGAGCACTGATCGAGTTCCTCGGCTTGGAGTTCGACAACGCGTGCCTGAAGTTCTATGAATCGAAGGATCATGTCCACACTGCGAGCGCGACGCAGGTCCGGAAACCGGTCTATCAGTCCGGACGACAGCGATGGAAGAACTATGAGCAGCATCTGGGTCCATTGCTAGAGGCACTCGGGCCGTATGCCGATGGAGTGCATGCACAGCAATCCCTTCCGAGCGAAGCGGGAATCCAAGATCAGGGGAGTGAGTCACCATGAGTATGTTCGGCGGACCGATGAGCGGTCAGGTGGGTGTGATCAATCGAGCACGAGCGCTGCTCAACGCGTCGGAGTACCAGACAGCGATTAGTTTCCTGCGCGAAGCGCTCGAGAAAACACCACGCGATCCCGAGGTCCTCCGCATGCTTGGATATTCGCTGATGCTCTTTGACAACTGTCCCGAAGCCGTGCGCCATCTCGAGTTCGCATCTAAACTCAATCCGGGAGATCCTGACACCCTCTGCGATCTCGCGATGGTCTATCGTCGGCTCGATCGTCTCGGAGAAGCGCACAAGGCATTGGATCAAGTGCTCAAGGTCAATCCCGCAAACGGACGAGCCGTGGCGCTCAAAGCACGCGTGCTCCAAGCTCGAGGCCAATCCCCCAAAGCGATGGAGATCGTCGAGCACGCGCTTACGATCTCGAAAGACTCCTCCATCGTCATGATCTACGGCACGCTCGCACGGGAACTCAAACAACAAGCTCCCGCGATCGATCTGATCCGTGAAACACTTCAATCACCAACCCTCGAGCGTGTGCGGCGAAGTGAACTCTTGTTCTCTCTCGGGCATCTCCTCGATTCGGTCGGCGACTACGACGACGCGTTCGAAGCGTTCCAGACCGCAAACAAAATGACCGACCCAGGTGTGATCATGGATTTTGACCGACACATCGGCAACTGGTCGAAGGAAGCTCTGGAATCCTTCGACCAGCAAGAGACCGATGGATCACGCGCGATCCTTGTGGTCGGAATGCCCCGGTCAGGAACCACGCTGACCGAGCAGGTCCTCGCCGCTCACCCGAACGCTGGGGGGATCGGTGAATCACCTTTCATGAACGGGGTCTTTGGAAGTAAATCTCCTCAAGACTTAACGAACAACGATTTTCAAGCCTGCGGAAAGGGTTACATGGACGAGCTCAGCAAGCTCTGTCCAGATCCAAAAGCCCGTCGCGTCGTGGATAAGATGCCGGAGAACTACCTGTTCCTCGGCCAGATCACACGCGCCATCCGTGGTGTAAACCTCGTCCACTGCAAACGCGATGCACGCGATACCTGCCTCTCGATCTACTTCCAGCGGTTCGGACCCGGCATCGTCTACGCGCACGATCTCGTCACCTGCGCCAACCAGTATCTTGGATACCTCCAGACCATGCAGCACTGGAACGAGATCCTCGAAGTCCCGATCTTCGAATCCAAGTATGAGGAACTGACCTCCGATCCGGAACCACGCGTCCGCGCGATGCTGGATCATGTGGGTCTTGAGTTCAACAAGTCGTGCCTCGAGCACCACAAGAACAAGTCCTCTGTACATACCGCGAGCGCCGGTCAAGTGCGAAAGCCGCTCTACAAGTCGAGCCAGCAGCGTTGGAAGAACTATGAAAAACACCTCGGGCCGATGCTCGAGGTGCTTGGGGATGTTGAGTAATCAACCATCTACTTATTCGTCGGTGATCTCAGTCGCCGGAGTTGGTTCGGTCGGAGCGTCCTGCTCTTGCGCCGCCGCGTCAGCCGCGGCCTGTTCCGCTTCAACCTGAGCTGTGATCTCTTCCATCGTTGGGAGCCCAAGATGCACACGAACCGCTTCGGTCATGTCCGCTGATTCCGGAGGGGTCACGAGCGGACGAGCGAGGATCTCCTGCGTCACGCCGGTGAGCGTGTTGGTCTGCACAAGATCAGCACCACGACGCGTCGCGATCACGAAGGTGTAGTTCTGCTCCACCGCGACGGTGTTGACCGCTTCATGGATCGTCGTGTACGCATTCGCGATCTGCTGAGCGAGCAGCGACTGGTAATCCGCGTTGATCTGGTTGGTCGCTTGCTGGATCGCTTGGCTCACCTGCTGGTACTGGTTGTAGAGTTGTGCCGCTTGCGGATCATCCTGCGAGATCCCGGACATCTGCGTCTGAATACCGATGAGCTGCTGCTCGTATGCCGTGATCTGGCTGCTGCTCTGTGCTTCAAACTCGGCGCGTTCGTTGCTCGCTTCTTCCGACATGATGAGGATGTCCACGAGGTGGTAAACATCAACAACCGCGGTTTCGCCTTGCGAAGCGGTCAATGACTTGGTGCCCATCGCCGGACGCGTCCAGACGGACCCCGCGACAATAAATGCAGCGACGAGGATCGCGATTGAGAGTGTTCTGTTTGATGACATGCTGAGACTCCATTCTGAGGAGGGGGTTTCTGGTCTTGAGTTCGGGATATGAGGTGAAGTGTACGCAGGTTGGGCGGACTGGTTCGGGCGCGCTACCCTTCAAATCACCGGCGATCGACCACCCTGACCGCCTTGAAAGGATCCTGCTCATGCGTGACCAACGCCTCGACAAGCTCGCTGATATCCTCGTCCGCTACTCCACGAAGGTCAAGAAGGGCGATCTGGTGTCCATCGGCGCCGATCCCGTCGCGATGCCCCTCGTCGAAGCGGTCTACGAAGCCGTGCTCAAAGCCGGGGGTCATCCATTCTGGCAGCTCAAGAGTTCTTCCCTCGCCGACAGTCTGTACGAGTTCGCGAGCGACGAGCAACTCGATTATCTCAACCCCGTCGAGATGTTCGCCGACGAAACCATCGATGTCAGCATCGGACTCTGGGTTGATCTCAACACCAAGTCCCTGTCGCGTGTGGATCCCAAGAAGCTCGCGCGTCGTCGTCTCGCCAACGCGCCCAAGATGAAGACCGTGCTCAATCGAGCCGCAGAGGGGAAGATGCGCTGGACCGGGACCATGTACCCAACGCTCGCATCCGCACAAGACGCGGAGATGTCCCTCGCTCAGTACGAAAAATTCGTCTTCGAAGCCGGACTCCTCCACCTCCCCGACCCGGTCGCGGCGTGGGAACAAGTCCACACCCGACAACAACGCGTGTGCGACTTCCTCCAGACCAAAGACGAACTCCACTTCAAAGCGCCCGCTCGCGATGGACACGACGGGACGGATCTCGTCGTCGATGTCGATAAGAGTAAATCCATCTGGATCAACTGCTCCGGAGGAGAGAACTTCCCAGACGGCGAAGTCTTCTGCGGCCCACAAAACGCCAACGGCCATGTCAACTACACCTTCCCCGGCGTCTACAACGGACGCGAAGTCGAAGGCATCCGACTCGTCTTCAAAGACAACCGAGTCATCGACGCGAGCGCCACCAAAAACGAAGAGTTCCTCTGCGCGATGCTCGACCAAGACGAGGGCGCGAGAAACATGGGCGAGATCGCGATCGGCACCAACTACTCCATCAAAGAGTTCTCCAAGAACACCCTCTTCGACGAGAAGATCGGCGGCACCTTCCATGCCGCCGTGGGGATGGGCTACCCCGAATCAGGCTCCTTCAACGAAAGCGCCCTGCACTGGGACATGGTCTGCGACCTCAGAGAAGGCGGCTCAATCACCGCCGACGGCGAAGTGATCCACAAAGACGGCAAGTTCCTGAACCCGGACTGGCCGGGGAATGAGTGAGTGATAGATCTTTCGCAAGTAAGATGGTGCTAGCTATAATGCCATCCGAAAGGGGTATTTAATGTACGAGCGACTTTCTTCACTTGCCGACCGATTGGATCAAGTTCGTGACACATCAATGACTGAGGAAGCTACCAAGACTGCGCTGGTGCTTCCCATGATCCGCGAGCTTGGGTACGATGTTTTTAACCCAAAAGAAGTTATCCCTGAGTTCACGGCTGATGTCGGGATCAAAAAGGGAGAGAAAGTCGATTATGCAATTTGTCAGGATGGAATGCCAATCATTCTCTTTGAATGTAAGCCAATGGGGGCAAAGCTAGAATCGTACAGCTCTCAGCTATATCGCTACTTCAGCACGACAAGAGCTCGGATTGCTATTCTCACAGATGGAGTGATCTATCGATTCTACTCTGATCTTGTCGAAACAAACATTCTAGATTCCAAGCCATTTTTAGTCATGAATCTCGATCGGCTTTCGAAGGATGTGGCCGATCGTATTGAGCCATTCACAAAAGAGAATTTCAGTCTTGACTCTGTTTTGGCTGATGCAGCATTGCTGTATGCTAAGTCACAAATTCGTGAGCGCTTTGCGAAGGAGCTAAGCAGTCCGTCGGATGATCTTGTGCGATACTTCGCTGATCCGATTCATAATGGACCCATGCGTCAGAATGTGTTGGATAAGTATCGTCCCATTGTCCGTGGAGCAATGCTTGATCATATCACAAGCACTATTGAGTCTCGGCTTCGTTCAGCTATTCAGTCAAGTAACGAAGAAGAGATTCAGTCGGCTCAACCCGAGTCGGATTCTGATTTAGTGGCAACCACTGAGGAAGAACTCAACGGCTTTTATGCAGTAAAAGCTATTCTCTGCACTGAGGTAGAGCCCAAGCGCATTTGTGCGAGAGATGTACAGTCATATTTCGGTGTTCTGCTCGACGACAATAACCGGAAGCCAATTTGCCGGCTGCATTTCAATCGCAAGCAGAAATATCTTGGGGTCTTCAATGAGAAACGAGAAGAAGAGCGTATTCCTATCTCTTCTGTAGATGAGTTGTTTGTACACAGCCAACGAATCAAGGATTCACTGAACAAGGTTCTCTAAATCACATGCGGTGCCCCGACTCGCCCTTTTTGGCGCACTTGGAATCGGTCGCGTAGGATCAAGCCCATCTGTCCGTTGTCCCTTTGATTGAGAGCGCCCCATGAACGCCATCGAAGTCCTCCGTTCCACTTACACCACCAGCCGGATGGTCCTCAAGAGCTATGTCTCGGATCTTTCCGACGCGGACCTCATGCAGCGTCCCCACGCGGAGTGCAACCACCTCGCGTGGCAGCTCGGACACCTCATCGCGTCCGAGTGTTTCTTTGTTGAACAACTCGCTCCAGGCCACGCATTCACCCTCCCCGATGGATTCGCCGAGCAGTACACCCGAGAAACCCAAAGCGACAACGACCCAAGCCACTTCCTCGGCACCAACCAATACCTCGCGCTCCTCGATCAGGTCCAAGAAGCCACCTTCAAAGCACTCGACCACACCACCGAATCCCAGCTCGACGAAGCGGGTCCGGAGATGTTCCAGCCCATGTTCCCGACCAAAGGCGCCGTCTGGATCCTCCTCGCGACCCACAACATGATGCACGCCGGACAGTTCGTCCCCGTCCGCCGCGCCTGCGGCAAAGAAGTCGTGATCTAATCCTGTCTACTGCGCCTGCTTGAGTTTCAAAGGCTCCTGCTTAAACGCCCCCATCCCTCCAGTGTCCGGCAGTTCTAGATCAGGCACATTCGCAAACGGGATCCGTCTCGGCGCTGCGTCTTTGCCCTCGTGCATCGAGCCGTAGTAGATCGACGCGTGCCCGTGTTTCGTGTTGATCGCGTCCATCGTGTGCGCCAGATTCGTGTGCTTCCGGTCCTGCTCGAACAGGGGCTGCTCGATCTGCGAATCCTTCACCAATCCACCCAGTGTCACACCAACACAGAACACAAACGCGTGCGGCTGCGGCTTCCACAACCGATCAAGATGATGCAGCAAACGCACCGTGTCCTGACACGGCTCAAGATTCACATACGCGACCCACGACGGCGCATCGATCGGCTTGATGTTGAGCGTCAGCTTCGTGCACCAGAACCCCTCGTGACGCATCCGTGCCGCCGCTTTGTGCAAGAGACGGATCGCGACCGACCGCGCCTTCTCCGCTTCGCGCAGTTCCGGAGCAAGCACATGCTGATGCCCACAGTTCCGCCGCTTCGTCGTCGCGATGTGCGGCTCATCCCCTTTGAGCCAGTGGTACCAGACCTCCCCCAGCACCCCGCCCCACGCGCGACGCAGCATCTGCTTCGAGGCGTTGCAGAGTTGCTCCGTTGTGTGGATCCCGTAGCGATGGAGCCGATTCCGGATGCCGTCGGCGATCCCCGGGAAGTCGGTGATCGCAAGGCCATGCAGGCGCTCCGGGATGTCCTTGCGTTCAATCACCACCAGTCCGTCGGGCTTCATCATGTTCGACGCGGTTTTCGCGAGCATCCGATTGGGCGCGATCCCGATCGAGCAGCGGAGCGAATCCCCCGCGAGCGTGCGGATCGCATTCTTCATCCCCATCGCAAGCACCCGCGCCCGATCAATCTCCCGATCAGGACCCGTCAGCTTGAAACTCATCTCGTCGATCGAATACACCCCCTGCACCGGATACACCGTGTCCACGGCTTCCAGGATCCGATGATGGGCCTTGATGTACTCATCAGGACGAGCGAGAATCAACTGAATCCCAGGGCACCGCTGATGCGCCTCCCGGATCCCGCACCCCGTCTTGACCCCAAAGTACTTCGCTTCGTAACTTGCTGCAATACAACAGGTCGAGTCGCAATCGTTTGGGATAATCCCAATCGGTTTGCCTCGGAGTTCCGGACGAAGCTGCTGCTCAACAGACGCGAAGAAGGAGTTGAGATCAAGGAAGAGGATCATTCCTAAAATATACCGAACAAAAGCCGCTTGTCAATCGGTATGCGGTCAAAATGTTCGGTAAATATTTGGATTCAGAGACAACTCACGGACATCCGGTGGAATACGCGGTGAGATACCCACTGATATCAAAGAAATCAAAGACCGTGTCCTCGTTCCAATCGATCTGGTCCGTCAGGAACTGTGAGATATCGAAGAAGTCGATCGCGCCGTCATCGTTGAGATCCGCCGGACAGGGAGGCGTGGGGACTGAGAACACATACGCCGACCCCGGACCAAAGAGGATCGATCCACCCACCGCGAACCCGTTCTCGATCGCGACGGATGACCCAAAGTACTCGCTCGGGCCGCCATCGCTCGGTCGAAGCTTCACGATCTGCGTTCCTGTTGAAGCATCGAAGAGGTACGCGGATCCTGAGAACGAACCAAGATCATCGTCTTGGTGCGAACCGACGACGACGACACCATTATGGATCCCGATGGACCACCCGAACTGATCTTCGCGCGCGGTATCGCTCGCCGTAAGCTTGTGGAGTTCAGTGCCGGTATTGATGTCGATGAGATACGCTGACCCGTTGTCGTTGTTGCCGATGTTGTCTTGGTTCGAACCAACAGCCAGGATCCCGTTATCAATCGCGAGCGAGAAACCGAACTGATCAGCGAGTCCCGGATCATCAGCGATGATCTTCCGCACGAACGATCCATCCGCGAGATTGAAAATGTACACCGATCCGGAGTTGACGGTCACATCATCATCTTGATACGAACCGATCGCGACGATCCCGTTACCCACGGCGATTGATGCACCGAATAGATCCGATGAAACCCCGTCTGGAGCGATGATCTTCCTGATAAATGCGCCGGTTGATGCATCAAAGAGATACGCGGCTCCGGATCGGAACCCGTTCTCCCCGTCGTACTGAGCGCCGACCCCAACGATCCCGTCATGAATCGAGACCGAGTGCCCGAAGTGGAAATCGACCCCGCCGTCGGGGGGGAGGAACTTGTGGAGTTGAGCGCCGGTGAACGCATCGAAGATATACGCCGATCCCGATTGTGTGCCGTTGTCATCGTCCCATCGCGCGCCGACCACCGCTATGTTGCCTTGGATATCTACCGAGTAACCAAAGCTCCTCGAAGGCGGATCATCCGGGATCAGTGCTGCGATCTGGGCGCCGGTCGCGGCATTGAATGTAAATGCACGCTCCGCGCCATCAGCGCCCACAATGACAATGCCGTTGTCGATTGCTGCTGATCGTCCGAAGAATGCACCGTTCCCAGTGGCCGCGGGGACCAGAATGCGGTCTTCATTGATGACTTGCCCTGAAGCATGAGTCACCAATGACATGGAGGAGATCGCGAATAAAGACAGAGCAGATCGATGGATGCAGTACTTGTACATGACAGTGTCCTGTGTGTGAGGTGAAGGAGTGCCCGAGTTGTCAGACTCAAATTCTAGTGAATATCAGCGTCTGATAAAAGAACAAAGTCATGAAACAAGCAGAGAGAGTCACAGTACCCAGAACAGCCAAAAGCACCACCGTCCGGTAATCATGAAACTACCAGCCCGGAGCGGGTCTCACCATCCAGCGGGGGTGTAGTCCTCAGAGTGCAGCAGCTTCCACACCCCCTGCAGCAGTGCATCGGTCCCCTGTCCCGTCGCCGCGGAGATCGGGTAGACCTCCTGCTTGGAATCCAGCTGCAACGCGACGCGGAGCTCAGCAATGTGCTCCGCGTGCTCCTCTTCGGGAATCAGATCGAGCTTGTTGAGCGCGATGATCTCAGGCTTCTCCGCAAGCTCCGATGAATAGCCCTGAAGCTCCTGACGGATCGCGCGGTAGTGCTCGGCAGGAGTGGGGGTGTTCTCTGGATCCCCCTGCGTGTCATCCGGGAATGCATCAAGCACATGGATGATGACCGTCGTCCGCTCGATGTGCCGCAGGAATGAATGACCAAGCCCCGCACCCTCCGCGGCTCCCTCAATCAACCCAGGAATATCCGCGATCACGATCCTTCGCGACTGATCGATCATCGCAATTCCGAGCTGTGGAGAGAGCGTTGTAAACGGATAGTTCGCGATCTTCGGCTCAGCACGAGTGACTGACTTGAGCAGTGTCGACTTCCCAGCGTTCGGAAGTCCGACCAACCCAACCTCCGCGATGACCTTGAGTTCGAGGATGAGCTGTTTGGACTCACCCTTCTCGCCAGGCGAAGCAGTCCGCGGCGCTTGGTTGACGGAGTTCTTGAAATGCTCGTTCCCGAATCCGCCGCGTCCGCCTTTCGCGATGACAAATGAATCACCTGGACCCAGATCCACGATCTGTTCACCGGTCACTTCGTCATGCACCACCGTCCCCGCAGGGACGCGGATGATCCGATCATCGGCATCCGCGCCGGTGCACTGCTTAGACCCACCCATCTCGCCGGGCTGTGCTTTCCATTCATAGATCCCACGAAAGTCGATCAGCGTGTTGAGACCGTCATCGACCCTCAGCACGATATCGCCGCCCTTGCCCCCGTTGCCACCATCGGGACCACCCTTGGGCATGCCTTTCGCTCGCTTGAAGGAGACTTTGCCGTTCCCGCCGTCCCCGGCGGTGACCTGAATTCGTGCGCGATCAATAAACATGGAGAGGAAGGGTATGTGCACATCTTCATCAAGGCGCGAATCCAGAGTCCCCCCAGCCCCAAACAGGTGTACGAAACCCTCGATTCTCGCAAGAAACCTCCGGATTCTCGGTCTTGGAATCAAGCCCCCGCTCCAACAGGCCGATAAGGGCCGCAGATAGATTCATATCAGGAGCCCGACATGGTCAACAATCCAATCAACCGACGCAGCCACGAACGATTCCAGGTCAACCCCGGATACACCTCAATGGCGCTCCGTCGTCACCCAGACGAGACCGAGTTCGCGCTCGAAGGCCATGTCTACGACATCTCCGAAGGAGGCGTCTGCTTTGAGCTCGATCAACCGATCGACCCGGGACAGACCGTGTCCGTCCGCATCGATCTCCCACAAACCGGGATCGATCTCGGACCCGGAAGAGCCGTCTTCATCACAGGGAACATCGTCTGGTGCGACCTCGACGAACCCGGCGCCAGCAGAATGGCGATGGCCATCACCCGCTTCGACCGAGCCGGGGACCGCGAGCGCCTGATCCGCTCGCTAACGACCGGACATCATCTCCGCGTCGCGTGAGATTTGAATGCAAACATGAATGCACGAGCCGCTTCCCAGAGGGAGCGGTTTTTATTGGGTAGGTGTCAGCAAAACCAACCACTCCGGGTTCCCCTTCCCCTTGTTCTTCCGTTTCTTCTTGCGAGCACTCCCCAGCAGCGGGCTCTGCGTCCATCCCAGCACTTCCCATCCCATCTCAGGCAGCGAATCACGCACACGCTCAGCAATCGATCGCGCCAGATCTTCCGTCAAGATCATCCCATCTTCAAGCTCTTCCTTCGTCGCTTCGTAGTGGGGTTTGACGAGGGAGATGACCTTGCCGTCATCCTTGAGCCAAGTCCGCGCCGCCGCGAGCGCTCGGTCCTGCTTGGTCCATCCAAGATCCATCACGATCAGATCCACCCCGCCTTGCTCCGAGACTTCCGGAGGAGGCTCGGTATGCAGCGCATTGGATCGCTCATGCACCGTCGTCCGCTCGTCCTGACGCAGTTTCCACGCAAGCTGCCCGTACGCCGTATCGATGCAATGGACATGCGCCGCGCCGTGATGAAGAGCACAATCGGTAAACCCGCCCGTCGAGCACCCAAAGTCCGCGCAGATCAACCCGGTCGGATCAAACCCGAACTCCGCAAACGCATGATGAAGCTTGAGCCCACCCCTGGAGACATAGGTGTCCGCATCTGCGCCGTGCACCTGAATCAGCGGGTCGGATTCGCTCATTGCTGGATTTCAGTCGTCGAGGTCTTCGTGAGCGGGCGATGCGAGACAGGCACCCCAACAATCGCGATCTTCAGTTCATCCGCACGCTCGATCATCTCGATCCGATCGAGCATGATCACATCACCCGCCGCGATCGCCAAGCACGAGCACCCGTTCTTCGCGAGATTCTCGATCGTCTTGAGTCCGACCGTAGGCACATCGGATCTCCGATCATGCTGAGCACGCGCGCCCTTCGCAAGCGTCCATCCGCCGCGTTTGCACAGCGATGCAGTCCGCTCGATCATCCGGTCCGTCCCCTCGACCGCTTCCACAGAGATCACATCGAGATCACGCACCGACAAGGATTGACCAATATCCAATCGCAGCAGCTCGGTCAGCATCGGCCACACAAAGTCGATGTCCGCTTGCTGTGCGGGCGTCGGTTGCGTGACGGTCATCACGCCCGGCTGCGCCAGTTGGCTCTTGATGGGGATCGTCGAGTCGATGAGTGAGACTCCCTTCCGGTCCAGTTCGTCCGCGACCGCTCGCAACAACGCGTGTGATCTTCGATCGTGCCTGAGGTGCTTGTAGATCACCATCATCGTAGTCAGGTCGGGGATGTTCTTGAGAAAACGCCATCGGCTGTGCATGATCTCGGATTTGTCAACATTCCCGACCATGATCGCGTGCTTGACCCCCTTGCTCCGCAAACGCCGCCCCCAAGACCCGATCCGCAGGATCCCAGCAGACTTGAAGCTCTCGCAGAGCTCTGGGAGTCCAGTGTCGTAGCGTCCGTGAAACCCGACCGCATGGACCGGATGTCCCATCTCCGCGAGCCCCTTCGCGACCAAAACCGGAAGCCGCCCGCCGCCCGCGATCAAACCGATCGGAGCAGGAGGGGGTGGGGGGTCGGGCAGAATGGAGAGCACGCCAGCCATGGATTGAGGGGATTCTATCAGTATTCTCGAAGCCGTGCGTCGTTGCAATCACCCACCGAACCAGTCAAGACACCCAAGCAACCTTGACGATACATCTCCCATGGCACTCCGAGCAACCCCAGGCGTCCCCCCGCCGGGAACTCCGCATCCCAAACCCAACGAACGCCCCTGGCTCGGGGTCCGCTTTACCTGCAGCGGACACTATCAGCGTGTCTACCGAAACACCGCCGGGACCGAGTACCTCGCACGATGCGCCAAGTGCTCCCAGTGCATGCGTTTCCGTGTCGGCAGCGGCGACGGAGCAACGGATCAGCGATTCTTCAATGTGTCCTGCTAATGAAGTCACATACTGAATTGTGTACTCGACTTCCGCGTATACTCTCTATATGAGCAGTTCAGCATCGCCGTACGAGATTTCCAGATCCACCGAAACATGCATCGCCTCGAGCAGAGAACTCGAGATCGGCGAGGAACACATCGCGGCCCTCCTCGAAGTCGAGGGTGAGACCGCTCTGAGCAGAGTCCTCTACTCAATGGAAGTCTGGGAAGCAGGGGTCGAGTTCCCGCAAGGCGCTTCCCTCTTCGGATTCTGGAAACGCAGAGTCCCCGAACCCGGAGAGAGCAAAAGAACCCCGCTTGTTTCCGACGATGAAATCTTCGACCTCTTCGAGCAACTCGGAGAAGCCACGGATGACAAGCAGATCGCGTTCCGATACCTGCTCACCCTGATGCTCATGCGCAAGAAGAAGATCGAACTCGAGGGCATGATCGCCGCGACCGAAGATTCCCCGTCGCTCCTCAAAGTACGCCAACGCGTCAAAGGCGGCGGAGGCCCGGTCTTCGAGGTCATCGACCCCAAACTCGACGACGAAGCGATCGCAGAAGCGATCGAAGAGCTCGGACAAGTCATGAACATCGAGCAATAGGACGCACCATGCGGAAGCTCATCCGAATTTCAGTACTGCTCGCACTCACCAGCGCGATCTTCCCCGCAATCCCAGCCTGCGGCCAGAAGCGATCACCCCAGACCCGCAAAGTCAACGCCGTCCTCGTTGACGCGATCATCCAGACCCACAACGAACGCGTCGAGCAGATCGATCGAGTCTGGGCGCGCGTCTCCGTCCGAATCAAAGGCACTGACGCGCGAGGCAAAGGATTCGAAGAACAGGGAGAAGGGCACCTCCAAGTCACCCGCCCGTCCTCCGTCTCGCTCACAATCGGTAAACTCTCCGAAACCTACTTTGTCTACGGCTCAAGCGATGAACGCTACTGGATGTTCGATCTCACCGATTCCGATCAACGCGTCGCGCTCATCGGAGCCGTCGAGAACCTCACCCCAGACCGGGCCGAGGAGATCGGGCTGAGCGTCCATCCCGGAGACTTGATCTCATCACTCGGGATCGAGCCGCTGGATCCAGAACGGATCGTCAGCACCCGTTGGCAACTCGAGGAAGAACTCGTCGTCATCGCCCAGCCCTCGCGATGGGGAGTCACCGAATACTGGTTCGACCCAAGAACCGCACTCGTGGTCTGGGTTGTGAGTCTCGATGACACCGGATCCAGGATCGCAGAAACCGGTCTGAGCCGATACAAAGACCTGCTCGACGACCAACGCCGTGACTCCGGGATCAAAATCCCAGGCAAGGTCGAGATGAAGAGATCCGGGACCAGCGGCGAGTTTGTCCGCATCGAACTCTCCGAACCCTCCCAGAAAGCCATCAAGTCGATGGTCTACAACCCGGACCGACTCAAACGCAGCTACCGGATCCATGAAACAATCGATCTGGACGCTCCTGCTGAACCCGCCCTCCTTGATCAAAATTAGATCCTGAATATCGAGCCTCAAAGTCCGAGAACTTCAGTCGATCGGTGTTTTGTGCCGACATAAGAGGTATCCAGAGCTACGCACCAGAGCCGGTGCGTGTTGTGGTATGCGAGGACCCCAGTGAGCGAAGAACCTGCACAAGACCAAGCGATCGAGACGGAAGGTCAGGATGACCAGCCCATCGCTGAGCCGATCGGTGATCCGGTCGAGTATGTCAAACGCGACTGGCGCAGTCTCTGGCAGACCCCCGCGCTCCTCGCCGGAGGCGGTCTCTTGCTGCTCGGACTCGCGCTCACGATCTCGACCAAGCCCGAGCCCACCCTCAGGCCAGCACTCAAGCAGTCCGACGCACTACTCAAAGCCGAGCGGTACGAGGAAGCGATCGAGGTCCTCAACACCAAGGTCTATCCGTTCGTCGCGGTCCCCGACGGCGCAACAGTTGACGAGCAGATCCATTATCACCTCAACAAAGCACGCGCGATCGATCGTGGTCAGCGTGCCGCGGGATTCGAGGACGACCGGAACTTCGTCTCGATCATCCGCGAGTACCTCGAAGCCGAGCGTCTGGGCGCGGTCCTGGAAGCCAATGACCTCGCAACCCTCGCTCGCGTCTACCTCGCGCGTGACGAACTCAAGAAAGCCAAGATTCGGGTCGCGCAGATCCCGGTCAAGCGTCGCGACCTCCGCGACGGGTTGAATCACCAGATCGTCGAGAATCTGCTGGACCGCGTCGTCCCGGACATCGAACCCGCGATGGAACTGCTCGGAGAGATGCTCGCGGATCCACAGCTCTCGATCGACGAGCGTGTCTGGGCGCTCGAGCGCGAATCCCGCATCCAGCTCGAGCGTGGGTACATCGACGAGACCATCACGCGGATCCTCCGCGAGATGCCGAGACTCAACGAAGCCGAAAAAGATGGTCGCTCGCGTCTGCACCTTCTGCTCGCGCGCGGATATCTCGCTCTGGGCGCCAATGAACTCGTCCGGAAACAGATCAACCACGCCTACGACCTGGGGAGCGCCGGTGATCCGCACTACTCCGAGATCCTGCTCGCGCACGCCCGCCTCGAAGATGTTGAAGGAAACATCTACGAGGCGCGTGATCTCTACACAGAAATTGCAGAAAACTATTCACGCGATCGCGCCTACCTCTGGGGATTGGTCGGTGTCGGAGAAACCCAAGCCGCGATCGGCGAATCAGAACTCTCGCTCGAAGCGTACGAGACATTGGTCGGAAACTACGACGCGATCGGATACGAAACCGAGCCCAGCCGCAGACAGGTGCTCGATTCCATCCTCGATCGAGCCGGGGATGCACTTGCCGGGGGAAACCCAGAAGATGCGCTGCGGTACGCCTCCATTGGTGATCGACTGTACACAGGGCGCGAGATCCCATCCGATATCCTCGCGATGCTCATCAGCGGGCACAAAGCAATGGCCGAGCGATTGCTCGGCCGTCCACTCGAAGAGTCCAAGTCACTCCTGAATCTGGACCCATCCACGCGATCGCGTGTCCAGCGTCATCTGATTGCCGCCGCGACCAACGCACGCATCCACGCCGAGCGATTCGTCGTGACCAACCTCCCCAAGTACGCGGATTCACTCTGGACAGCCGCGGATCTCTACGACCGAGCCGGGGATCAGCGCGAAGCGATCATCGCATTCCAAACCTACTCCAGCTCTATGCCCTCAGATCCAAGATACGCCGAAGCGCTGTTCCGTTTGGGTGAGTCTCTCCGAGCGATCGGTGATTTCCAGAAGTCCGCTGAGATCTTCGAGCAGCTGATCGAGGACCGCGAGGGAATTCTCGGAGCCGATATCGGACCGTTCGCGGATTCAAGCTTTGTGCCGCTGGCGCAAGCATACCTGTACGACGAAGATCCCGAGAACGACACGAAAGCCGAGCAACTGCTCCAGACCGCTCTCAACGGCACCAAAGTCTCCGCAGAAACCGAACTCTACAGAACCGCGCTCCTCGAACTCGCGGGTCACTTCGATTCCACCAACCGGCCCGAGCGAGCGATCGAACGCTACGAGGAGTTTGTCTCACGCTACGAGGGCGATCCCGAAACCGCCGTCGTCATCTTCCGCCTCGCAGAAGCCCACCGACGACTCGGGGACACCATCGAGCAATCACTCGGCGAAGCCATGCCCGCGGCTGAACGCAATGAACGCATCGCCAAGATGCGGTCCCATCGCACGCGTGCAATCGAGCACTACGAGAACGCGATCCGTGAACTCGACGCGCTCAAGGTCACCCAGATGGGGATCTTCGAGTCCATCGCGCTCCGCAATGCGTACTTCTATCTGGGCGACTGCGCCTTCGATCTCGGAAACTACGACGATGCGATCCGCTACTACGATGTCGCACGCGACCGGTACTCCGATGACCCCGCTTCACTCGTTGCGATGGTCCAGATCGTGAACGCGTACATCGCCAAGGACGAGATCGGGAGAGCCGCGACCGCGAACGAGCGTGCCCGTCGTTTCTACACATCCATCCCCGATGAGGTCTGGGACGACCCGAATCTCCCGATGGATCGGGCAGATTGGGAGCGATGGCTCGATTCGAGCGCCATGCTCCTCAGCGGCGTCACCAACCCATAACTAAGACATAACCAACACATCGCACCAGTCTCGTGCTGCTCCGGAACGGAAACTTGCGCAGATAGTGGAGCGGTGCGCACAAACAGCCGATAACTCTTCTCAGCACCAGTCAGGTGCGTGCCGAATGGATTCGGCAGATGATCCGGAGGTCACGGATGACCCATCAGAATGCAGATGAGAGCCGAACGCAGCGTGTCGATACCCTGCTCACGCAGATGAGGACTCTCTGTGCTCAGATCGACGCGATCGGCGAGAAGCAGCAGCAGCTCCTCGATGCCGACGAACTCGAAGCATTCGTCGAATCACTCAACAGCCGAAATCCGATGATCGAATCGCTCGCGGCCAAAAGCTCACAGGTCGAGCAGTTCCTCGAGTGCGATGGGGTCGGAGCGGATCTGGTCAGCTCCGCACGCGCTCAACTCGACGAGATGTCGACGACCGTCACCAAGATCCTCAAGCGGGACGCGGAGCAGCAGGTCGTTGTTGAAAGGCGCCGCGACGAACTCTCCAAGCAGCTCTCCGGAGTCGGAAACGGGCGCACCGCCGTCCGCGCCTACGGCGGCGCTCAGCCACAACCCAAACCAAACTTTCAAGATCGGGAAGGGTAATCGTGGACCAGAGCACGCTTCCAACCACCGACTCCTCAGCAGCCATCACCGAAGGCCAAGCCCCGACACCCTCGCTCTCGGCCGGGGATCTCGCGGAACTGATGAGCTCATTCAATGAGGTCACCGCAAAGCTCGAGAAGACCCACACCCAGCTCCGCAACGAGGTCGTCCGTCTCAACACTGAACTCACCCAAGCCAATGAAGCGCTCCAGCGTTCCAAGCGTCTCGCGGCGCTCGGGGAGATGGCAGCCGGGATCTCTCACGAGATCCGCAACCCGTTGGGATCCATCCGCTTATACACCCGCATGCTCCACGAGGACCTCGCGGAGATGCCCGAGCAGTGCTCCATTGTCGACAAGATCGGACGAGCCGTGACCGGTTTGGATCAAATCGTCGGGGATGTCCTCGCGTTCTCACGCGAACTCAGGGTCAGACAAGACACCATCGACTCCTCCATGCTCCTCAGTGATGCGCAGGACGCGTGTCTTGCAGAACTCCAGGGGATTAAGGTCGAGATCGAGATCGATCAGGACTGCAACGAACTGCTCGGGGATGCATCCCTGCTCCACCAAGCACTGATAAACATCATCCGCAACGGCGCTCAAGCAACCAAAGACAATGCCGGGGGCGTGATGACCCTCGGAGTCTCGCGCAGCGAAGACGGAGGCCGAGTGCTTTTCGTTCGCGACAGCGGTGGGGGGATCGAATCAAGCGTGATCGAACGGATGTTCAATCCGTTCTTCACCACCCGAGCCGCGGGGACGGGGCTCGGGCTTTCCATCGTACACCGGATCATGGACGCCCACGGCGGATCGGTCCGGGTTGAGAACACCAACGACGAATCGGACTGGACACACGGCGCCATCGTGTCCCTCCATCTCCCGAAACAACTCGTCAGCACTCCGTCCGAAGAAGGACAACCTCAGATCGTGGTCAGAGCCGGACGCATGTCCGAATCATCGCCGCATGCAGCAGAGCCCTCAGCTCAAGGGGAAACATCGTGAGTATGAAATCAGTCCTCGTGGTCGACGACAAAGAAATGATGCGCGATTCAGTCGGCTCAACCCTTACGCGAGCAGGGTTCAGCGTCCGGACCGCTGTCGACGGCCGCTCAGCACTCAAAGAGATTACTTCCAAGCGCCCCGACGCGGTCATCACCGATCTCAACATGCCCGGAATGACCGGCGTCGATCTGACCGGTGAGATCCGAGCAATCGACGAAGACCTCCCGGTCATTCTCATGACCGCGTTCGGAACGATCGAGACCGCCGTGCAAGCGATGAAGAACGGCGCTTTCGACTACATCACCAAACCATTTGAAGGCGACGAGATGATCATCGCCGTCAAGCGTGCGATCAACCACGCCGGGATCCTCAAGGAAAACGCGATCCTCAAAGCACACGCACGCGACACGCAGCCCCTCAACAGCCCCGTTGGACTGGACCGCATCATCGGGAAGTCCGCCGCGATCCGCAAAGTCCGTGAGCAAGTCCGCGCGGTAGCATCCAGTCACGGCACAGTCCTCATCACCGGA
Organism: Phycisphaerales bacterium; assembly: GCA_017640485.1. Taxonomy (GTDB): domain Bacteria; phylum Planctomycetota; class Phycisphaerae; order Phycisphaerales; family UBA1924; genus UBA1924. Next base: position 30,823 of record JAEPQP010000010.1, read on the forward strand.
GAATCGGGTGTCGGGAAGGAAGTCGTCGCCCACGCTGTGCACGATCTCTCTCCACGCGCCGATGCGGCATACCTCGCCGTCAACTGCGCCGCGCTCAATGAGAGCCTGCTCGAATCTGAACTGTTCGGACACGAACGAGGCGCGTTCACCGGTGCAGACAAGATGCGTAAGGGACGCTTCGAACTCGCCGAGAACGGCTCACTCCTGCTCGATGAGGTCTCGGAAGTCTCGCCGCAGATCCAAGCCAAGCTCCTCCGGGTGCTCCAAGAACGCGCTTTCGAGCGGGTCGGGTCATCCACAACCATCGGGGTCGATGTCCGCGTGATCGCGACGAGCAACCGCGATCTCCCGAAAGCCGCGTCGATGGGCGAGTTCCGTCAGGATCTTTTCTACCGACTCAATGTCCTCCCCATCCAGATCCCGCCGCTGCGTGATCGGATCGAGGATGTTCCGCTACTCGCAGAGTACTTTGTTGAGAAGGTCTGCAGCCGTGATGGACGCCGGGCAATCCAGATCAGCAGCGACGCCATGGACCTCATGTCCAGTTACGCATGGCCTGGAAATGTCCGCGAACTCCAGAACATCTGCGAACGAGCGGTCGTCCTCTCGGATCCAAAGTCCACCGAGATCGCTCGCGCCACCCTCGAGCCTTGGCTCATGGAGTCCCGCCCGACCCCCAAAGCGATGCCGCTGCGTCCGCAAGCCGGTTCAACCGCCGGATCCATAAACGGCTCCGCATCCGCGTTCGGACAAGTTTCCGCCCAGCATGCGCCATCGCCCACGAGCAACTACACCCAGCCCGCGGCCCAACCAACGATGTCATCGTTCGCTGAACCCAAACTTGAATACCGTCCAGGCGACAAAACCCTCGCCGAGATCGAACGCGAAGAAATCGTCGCGACGCTCCAGCGATTCAACGGCCATCGTCAAAAAACCGCCAAAGCTCTCGGAATCGGGGTCCGCACACTGGGTCTCAAGCTCAAGAAATGGAAAGAGGACAGCCTCGTCTCTCCGAACCTGTAACGACTCATTGGCACACATCGTGCGAGTCTGAGGTGTTGTGATGATCAGCGATCTAGGAAATGCGGGAGCCATGCCAGCAGCAGAAATGCTGCTGAAGTTCGCTGGACAGCGCCAGCGTGTGATCGCACACAACATCGCGAACATCGACACCCCCAACTTCCAGATGAAAGATGTCGATCCCCAAGCATTCCAGAACATGCTCGGCAAAGCGATCGATAAACGACGCAAGCAGAACGGCGGAGCCTTCGGAGCACTCCAGTGGGAAGAAACGAGGGACATCCAACGGATCGGACGATCCAACGACTTCAAACTCGTCCCAACAACAGGTCACCACGGCGGAATCCTGCATCACGACCGCAACGACGCAGATCTGGAACGGATGATGCAAGACATGGTCGAAAACGCGACTGCGTACAGAGTGGCCGCGGATTTGCTCAGAAGCCAACGGAACCAACTCCAGAACGCGATCGCACAGCGCGTCGTCTAATCAGAAGGACCTCATCATGTACGGCTCACTCGATGTCTCAACCAGCGGAATGATCGCTCAGCGCACCCGGATGGAAGTCGTCGCGTCCAACATTGCTCACGCCAACACCCTCGAAAATGACCAGGGGGAATACGACCCCTATCTCCGCAGAGCCGCGATGTTTTCCCCAAAGCCCGGCGGAAATGGAGTCGAGGTCTCCGAGATCCATATCGACGAAACCGCACTCAGAACCGAATACCGCAAGGGACACCCGTTCGCTGACGAGGAAGGGTACCTCCAAGTCCCGGATATCGATACTACCTTCGAATGGGTCAACGGCTTGCAAGCATCGCGAGCGTACGAAGCCAATATCGTCGCCGCGGAAACCACAAAGAACATGATGGCACAAGCGTTGCGTCTCCTCGCATGATGGTGTACCCTAAAGCAACTCGGAGACTCTCATGAGCGACCCACTGGGATTAATCGGATCAGCCGGAGGCATGAACAACATGCCCAGCGGTGCCGGCGGATCCGCTCAGAACGCAAACAGCAACTCCCCGGACTTTAAAGCCGTCCTGATGGGGAACCTCAAAGAGGTCAACGCGTTGCAACAAGACGCGACCCGAGCCGCTGAGGACCTCGTTTCAGGCAAACGCGACGACATCGAAGGCGTCATCGCCGCGACCGACAAAGCGGACACCGCATTCAAAATGCTCCAAGCAATGCGGAACCAGGTCATGCAGGCTTACGACGAAGTCAAGCAGATGCGCGTCTGATCCTGACCCATCGAGCACCCACACATCCCACAATCCAGACCCACCAGCGCAACAAATGACCGCTTGAAATTTTCATGCGCAGATCGTGCATTTGGTTGTCAAGGATTGCGCAGCGATCGGCCGATGATGCCTTGAGCCATCCGATCTGGGATGGAGAGCGTCAGGATGATGCTCGAAAACGGCACGGAGGCCGATGAATCGATGGACCAGTTGCGGAAAATCTTTGGAAACGCAGGAAGCTATGTCAGTAGCATGACCGCGACCCAGAAGCTCCTGATCGCTTCGCTCGCGGTAATCGCCGCCATGACCATGTTCTTGGTCTCGCAATATGCTGCCAAACCCTCACTTGTAGATCTGATGGACGGCACCGGTGACACCGCCGCGTTGTCTTCCCTCCGCGCCGCCGGGATCGACGCACAGCTCGTCGACGGCTCCATTAAAGTCCCCCCATCACAACAAACCGGTGCAGTCGCCGTCCTCGCCCAGAGCGGTCAACTCCCCGGCGACACCACCCTGATGTTCGGAAACCTCATCAACTCGCAAGACTGGAAAGCGTCCAAAGAACAGCACCGCCAGCAGCGCACCATCGCGACCCAGAACGAACTGTCCAAAGTCATCAGCCAGTTCCGCTTCATCAACAGCGCCAGCGTCATCCTCGACATCCCCCAGAGCTCCGGACTCGGACGAGCCGTCCGCTCACCGAGTGCATCCATCACCATGTTCAGTCAAGGCGGCACCCCGCTCAGTCAGGACACCGTCGATGCCGCCGCGAGTCTGGTCATGGGCTCCGTCTCCGGACTCACTCCAAAGAACATCCAGGTGATCGACGGCACAACCGGTCAACCACGGGTCGTCTCCACCGCTGATGCCCGTCTCTCATCCAAATACACCGACCAAGCCCGTGCTGTCGAAGACAGCAAAAAACAACAGATCCAAACCATGCTTGGGCATATCCCAGGCGTCATCATCTCCGTTTCTGCGATGGTCGATGTCAAGCGTGTGGACAGCTCCGAGATGTCCTACGCGAAAGTCGACGAGGGATCGGTCTCACTGGTCCGCTCGACCGGGACCGCTGAAGACACGATGCAGCAAGCGTCCCGAGGAGCTGAGCCGGGTGTACGCTCGAACCAAACCGCGAGCATCAACACCGGATCCGCCGTCGGAAACAGCTCCAACTCCAACGAAGCAAACAAAGAGTACGACAACCAGTTCGGGTACATCCAGAAGAACACCGTCGACCCGCGAGGCATGCCCACCCACATGCAAGCGTCGATCATTGTCCCCGAAGAATACATCCGCGATCTGCTCCTCAAATCACAAGAGGGCGCCGAGGATGGGGCTGAGCCCACGCCGGTCACCGCCGAGGATATCCGCGAACGATTCGAAGGCATGGACGGCAACTCCGGATTCAAATCCCTAATCGTCAAACAGGTCACCCCGCACCTGATGGGCATGAACCCAGACGGCTCAGTCATCCAAGGCGATGTGGTCGTCTCCATGGCACCGCTCGGCGACGCCTACAAGCAGTTCGGTCAGGTCCAGTCCGCAGGCTTCATGGGGTCACTCGTCGGAAACAATGGTGGGGGCTCCATCCTCCTAGGCAACGGAAACCTGATCGAAACGATCCTCGTTGGCGTACTCGCTGGGGTCTCGGTCCTCATGATGCTCATGATGATCAAGCGATCCAGCCAAGACATCAAACTCCCAACCGCTGAAGAACTCGTCGGACTCCCTCCACAACTCGACGCGGTGAGCGATCTGATCGGAGAAGCGGACGAAGGTGAGTCCGCGATGGCGGGGATCGAGGTCGAGGACGCAATGGTCGAACTCCAACAACTCCGCGAGCAGGTCAGCGAACTCATCACCGCTGACCCTGAAGGCGCCGCGAGCCTCGTTGAGCGCTGGGCAGAGATCGAGGATTAAGCATGGCACGCAAACCCAACGAACCATTGCCAACCGATCCGCGTGAACTCCCTGGAGTCTCCAAAGCCGCGATCCTCCTGCTGTCCGTAGGCGCGGACCTCGCGTCATCAGTCCTCAAGCACCTGCCCGCTGAGAAAGTCGAAGAGATCACCAGAGAGCTCGCGTCGTTGGGCCGTGTTCCCAGCGAACTCCAAGACGGCGTCATCGAAGAGTTCTACAACGTCTCGATCGCAACCCAGTACGCCAACGAGGGCTCCCTTTCATACGCCAAGCAACTCCTCCAGAACTCGATGGATCCCACCGATGCGGAGCGCGTGCTGGGTCAGATCCAGACGCAGGTTCAGAAGACTCCATTCAGCTTCCTCCAGCGTGCCGAGAGCGACAACCTGCTGACCTTTATCCAAGAAGAACACCCGCAGACCATCGCGTTGATCCTCTGCCACCTCTCCCACCACAAAGCGTCCGAGATCCTGGTCGGTCTCGCGATGGAGAAACAGCTCGAGGTCATCAAGCGCATCGCGAACATGGAGCAGACCAACCCCGAGGTCATCAAAGAAGTCGAGATCGGTCTCGAGAGCCGGCTCAGCAACATGCTCATGCAGAGCATGGAGAAAGCCGGGGGCGTCCCGACCGTCGCCGAGATCCTCAACCTCGCGGACCGCGCCACCGAGAAAACCATCATGGAAGGTCTCGAGTCCGACGATCCAGATCTTGTCGAAGAAATCAGAAGACTCATGTTCGTCTTCGAGGACATCAAGCTCGTCAACGACAAGGGCATCCAAGCCGTCCTCAAGGAGGTCGAGAACGACGAACTCTCCGTGGCGCTCAAGACCGCAAGCGAAGCGCTCGCCGAGAAGATTTTCTCGAACATGTCCGAACGCGCCGCCGAGATGGTCAAGGAAGACATGGAGTTCATGGGACCCGTCCGCGTCTCGGATGTGGAGACCGCTCAGCAGCGGATCGTGGACATCGTCCGTCGTCTCGAAGAAGCCGGCGATGTCATGATCGAAGGGCGCGGCGGAGAGGGCGAGATGGTCGTCTAACCGATCACCGTCAGTCCACTTCTGACCAACGCCGAGAAAGGCACACGCATGGGCATCATCAAACGAGCCGACCTCGAAACCTACACGCGCGACGCGGTCCCAATGGATCTCGGAGATCTTCAAAAACGAGGAGAAGCCGTCATCGCCGCTGCACAGGAGGAAGCAGCACGAATCCTCAAAGAAGCGACCGAAGAGCGCGAACGCCTGGTGTCCGATGCATCAGAAACAGGACACGAGGAAGGATACAAAGCAGGATTCGCAAAGGGACAAGAAGCCGGGACCATCGAAGGCACACAGCAAGCCGAGATCGAGCATACCCAGCGACTCGAATCCCTCGCAAGCAACTGGTCCAGCGCTCTCGAGCAATGGGACACCGATCGCATCGATCTCATGATCAACGCCCGCAATGAGGTCATCGAACTCGCCGCCCACATCGCGTCCAGAGTCATCAAACGCACCATTGACCTCGATCCTGAAGTGGTGGTGGATCAACTGGAGGTTGTGCTCGAAACACTCGTGACCCCAACCGATATCCGGATCAAGACGCACCCCAGTGACACCGAACTGCTCAAGCGCGTCATGCCCGCGATGATCCAGCAATGCTCAGCGTGCAATCACGCCGAACTCGCAGAAGATGATGCGCTCACGCCCGGATCGTGTGTGGTGACCACGAAAGGCGGAGGGACCATCGACGCGTCCATCTCGACCCAGCTCAACCGAATTGTCGCAACCCTCCTCCCTGCGCACCGCGGACCGGACTACGACCGCCACCTCGATGAAGACGAGGGTGCAGACACCACCGATAGCACCACATCAGAATCAAAGGACGACGCCGCGTGAAGCTGCTCGCTCGTGAAACAGAGATGGTGACGCAGGTCTGCCCGCTTGGGATCACCGGGCGCGTCCACGCCGTCCGAGGCATGTCCATCCTCGCGACCGATCTCCCCGTCCCGATCGGATCCCTCATCGAAATTCAAGGCCTCGATGACACCCGCATCGCAGGAGAAGTGGTGGGGTTCGACGCGGCACACACCATTGTCATGCTCCTCGCGCAGACCACCGGCATCGTCCCGGGATCGAAGATCGTCATGCAGCAGGTCCATCAGATCGCACCGGTCGGAAAGCGCATGCTCGGACGCGTCCTCGACGGACTCGGGAACCCCATCGATCACGATGGACCAATCAGCGAGACGATCAGCCGACCCATCAACCCAACCCCGATCGGTGCGATGGATCGGAGACGCATCAATCAACCCCTCCGCACCGGAGTCCGCGTGCTGGACCTCATGACCCCGATCGGGCGCGGCCAGCGTCTGGGGATATTCGCAGGACCCGGCGTCGGGAAGTCCACACTCCTTGGACAGATCGCGCGAGGCACCGACGCGGATGTCAATGTCATCGCACTCATCGGTGAGCGAGGCCGGGAAGTCCGGGACTTCATCGACCACGCGCTGGGACCCGAGGGACTCAAAAGATCGATCGTCATCGTCGCAACCGGGGATGAATCCCCCCTTCTGCGGATCCGAGCCGCGAAGCTCGCATGCACAACCAGCGAATACTTCCGCGATCAAGGGCTCGATGTCCTCCTCATGATGGACTCGATCACCCGATTCGCGCACGCCCAGCGTCAGGTCGGGTTATCCGTCGGAGAACCGCCAACGACCAAGGGCTACACCCCCAGCGTCTTCTCGTCGATGGCCGAGCTCCTGGAACGATCCGGGACCATCGAACCCAAGCAAGGCTCAGCAGGCGGATCGATCACCGGACTCTTCACCATTCTGGTCGAAGGGGATGACATGACCGAACCCGTCTCCGATGCCGCCCGTGGGATTCTGGATGGACATGTCGTGCTCTCCAGAAAGATGGCGCACGCCGGTCAGTTCCCCGCGGTTGATGTGCTCGATTCCGTTTCTCGCGTTGCCGATGAAGTCACCGACGATGCGCACAAAGCCGCTCGCGTTCAGATGTCCAAGCTCATCGCCAAGTACCGCGAGATCGAAGACCTCGTCCAGATCGGCGCCTACGCCCAAGGCGTCAATCCCGAAGCGGACACCGCGATCGATATGTACCCCGTCATCAGCGAACTGCTCGCACAACGCACCAACGAGAACGCGCCATTCGATCCCGCGAAAGAGATGATGGTGAAACTCGCGTTCCAATCCGGAGAGATGATCCAGCAGCGTAAAGCGTTCGCCCAGTCCCAGTCACAAGCCCCCGCCCCCGTCGGGCCCCCAGCAGCACAGGCAGGGGGATGATCTAGATGCCAAAGTTCGTATTCAAACTCCAACCCGTCCTCGATCTGCGAGAACGCGAGGAACAAGAGAAAAAGAGGATCCTCGCGGATCTCGAGCGCCAGGGCCTCAGCCTGGAATCCCGCATCCGTCAGTTCCAGCACAACATCGAGAACGAACAAGCCTCCCTCGCGTCCATGCTCACCGACAAGAACGGCGTCGATCTCAAGGGTGCCCGTCTCCAAGCGAACGCGGCCCTGAGCAACCGGTTCGCGGCACAGCGCACCGTTCTCGAACTCGCGGGTGTGCACAAGCTGATCAACGACGCGCGAGCCCAGCTCACCGAAGCGTCCGCGAGGCGCAAAGCCGTGGAACTGCTCAAGGACCGGCAGCGCGAAGCGTTCGAATCCGAGCAAAGACGAAGAGAATCCCTCGAACTGGACGATATGTCTGTGATGCGCCACTCTCGGCGTGACGGAGCACTGCTATGAAAAAACTCACCAGAGCAATCACCGTCGTCGCGGTCCTCAACCTGCTCGGAGTCCTCGCGGGGATCGCGTGGGTCTTCGCATCGGGAAGAGTCGACAAACAACGCGTGCTCGAAGTTGTGGACCTGTTCGAAGAAACCACCGAAGGCCGCGACGCGCGGATCAAATCCGAAGAAGCCGAAGCAGAAGCCGCCAGAGCCGCGGCCGAAACGGACCTCCCCGAACTCGCGATGAACTCGGGCGAGCTCAACGATGTTCGCCTGCAACTGACCCAGATCGACCGCGCCCGCCTCGAACGCATGCAACGCGAGATCTCTGATCTCCAGAACACACTCAAACGAGAACGGGCCCTGCTCGCGAGCGAACGCGTCGATTTCGAAGAACAACGCGAAGCCTTCGAAGCGATGCGGCAGCGTCTTCGCGATATCGAAGGATCCGACCAGTTCAGCAAAGCCCTCAATGTCCTCAAGGAATCCAAAGCCAAGGATTCCAAAGAGATGCTCAATGTCCTGATCGATGAGGGCAAACGCGAACAGGTCGTCTCCTACCTCAGTGCGCTCGCGACTGGTGTCCGCACCGAGATCATCGCCGAGTTCATCAAAGCAGACCAAGCAGAGTTGGCAGCCGGTTTGCTGGAGTCCATCCGACTGCGCGGCCAGGAAACCGCGCTCACGGATGCCAACACCGATGACAACGCTCCAGACACACTCGGCCCGTAACCCAAGCAGCGCAAGCCCCTTACTCAGCGGCGCACAATCCGCTCGCTCCAGCGCACTCGATGCGCCGGGATTCGCAGGTATCCTCGACGCGTTCACCGAACCAGACTCGCTCACCGAAACCGAACCAATCGAATCCACATCCGATCAGCCGAGTGATGAGTCGCAAAAGTCCGACGAGTCGGATGATGCTTCGGACACTCAAGCTGCCCAGGACGAATCCAACGAGCCCGCTCAAAGCACAGATCAAGCGGAGGACTCTGAGCAGACCGAAGAGTCCCAGTCCAACTCGCAACCAGTCTCAGATACACAGACAGCCGATCGTCCAGAGCAACCCGCCGAGGGTGCATCGACCCAGGTCAACTCCGCGCAGGATCTGGTGAAACTCCTCAACAACGCCGCAACCATCGATCTCGCGGCCCTCGCAACCCAGCAGCTGACCGGACAAACAACAGCTACACAAGCCGCGATCCAGCCCAAATCGACTCAACAACACGCTCAGCAGAGCACCCAATCAAGCACTCCACAGCCCGCTCAACTGCAGTCGCAGCCACCAACCACGCCAGCCACTCCAACACCGATTCAGCCTCAGACCAATCAGTTCAGAACGCTGCAGTCTCCACAACCCAATATCGCTCATCTCTCAGCTGATCCAGCCCAATCCACAGCCAACAACACACAGCCAATCACAACTTCCGCTCAGCAGGTCCGTACTCCCGCAGCAGCCCAACCGAACAGCACTCCAACGCCGCAAACCGCTATAGCGACCATCCATCGCTCGGTGCTCGCTTCCCAAGCAATCCAAGCGAGCACAACGCGTGTTCACAGCCCAGAAGCCGCGACCAATCAGCGGAAGTCCGACCCATTCAAATCTCTCACCGAGATCGGTGCATCGAGCAAATCCAAGCCACTCCGAGGCACCGAATCGGCGAACTCAAACGCCGCGGGATTCGACCTCGGCGCTCAGTCCGACCGCTCCGCTCAGCACGCAACCCGCCTGGATGCGCAAGACCCCAACGCACGCACTCAAGAGCAGGCCCTGCAGCGCAAGCAGATCCTGTCGCAAGTCCAGCGTGGTCTCGCGTCCATCATCAACACCAAAGGCGGCACCATGAAACTCCGGATGACCCCGGAGCATCTGGGTCAGGTCAATATCAAAATGACCACCAAAGACGGCCATGTGAAGATCAAGATCGATGCAGAGACTGATCAAGCACGGGCCGCACTCAAGAGCGGGCTCGCGGAACTCAAATCAACAATGGAATCCCGCGGGATCCAGGTTGAAGAACTCAGTATCGAGCAACGAACCCCAAACGAGTTCCGCCTCACGGATCACGCACTCGACTCCAAGAGTTCTCCAAACCAACACGATCACCAATCAAGCCGTGATCACGACCAGAAAAATCAACAACACTCTCCTGATGATCAACCGGATCATCAAGGACTCGACGCACAAGACAGCGAATCACCGAAACCAATCTGGACCGAGCTCGGTCTGGATGCCATCGCGTGAACGAAAGGGATAGACCATGAGCGCCATCACCGACTTCTCCACAAGCAACCCGGTCTCTTCCGATGATGCATTCAATAGCTTATCAAGCGGCGAGTTCCTCCAAATCATCTTCACGGAACTTCAGAACCAAGACCCGCTCGAGCCGCAAGACACCCAAGCGATGCTCAATCAACTCTCCGCGTTGCGATCGATCGAATCCGATGAGAACATGGTCCAGTCGCTCGAGAACCTGGTCGCACAGAACGAGTTCGCCGCCGCATCACAGTTGATCGGTTCTCTTGTTTCAGGGATCACCCTCGACAACCAACGCGTCGCAGACCTAGTCATCTCAGTCTCCCAGAGCTCGCAAGGACCAGTCCTCAACCTTTTCGATGGATCCCGCATGCTCTTCGATCAGGTCGATGAGATCGCCGGACCGCTCGACGATTATGTCCCGGACGAGCCAAACGACGATGATGACGACGACGCACCGAACGACGATCCGATCAACGGCGTCCCGGTCCCAACCCCGCACATCGGTGACACCGGATCCCTCAACACCAACACAGACACCCGCGACACCGGAAGCATCGATCCGATCGGACAGATCTTTTCACCTGGATAACACCCCAAGCACACGATGACCATCTCGGGCAACCAACTCCTCGCGGCACTCGGTTCAGGGATTATCCCGAACGAGGGGAACGCTGCGCCCAATGGAAAGAAGACACCCCTCAAGTTCGATGATGTCCTGGCGCGCGTGCAGAGGGGCGAACCGTCCGAGCTGGGTATCCAGCTCGGGAAGCAACTTAACACACATGAACTCTCCGACGATCTGAAATCTCACGCAGCACGAGCCGCGGATCTCGGAGCAATCCATGGCGTCAGCCGTGCACTGGTCGAAACCGAAGGATCGATCCTGCGCCTCGATGTGCTGAATCGGATCGTCGAAGCGCAGATCGAACCCCAACAAGAACTCGTCATCGACCAGATCGATGGATACATCGCGCTCAAGCCAACCAAATCAGACTCTGCAGACGAGCAATCAACCCAATCCGGGCTTCCACCCAACCACCAGTTCAGTCCGGCACGCGGTGTGCGAAACCCGTCACTCGCTCAAGTGCTCGCTCGTCAAGAGCGGTAGTTTCAGCACGATCCGTTATTCATCCCCGGCTCCAATGAACCCGAGCCGGACCACGAGGTAGTCTCATGGCATCAACCAGCGCCCTGTTCACCGGACTCACCGGACTCAACGCCCACTCCCGCAAGCTCGACATCATCGGCAACAACATCGCCAATGTGAACACCACCGCGTTCAAAAGCTCGCGCGTCATGTTCGAGACCCTCTTCCAACGCAACCTCAGCTTCGGTTCCGCGCCCGGCGCGACCACCGGTGGGACCAACCCAAGACAGGTTGGCAACGGCGTCGGGATCGGTGCTATCCAGCGCGACTTCAACAGCGGTACGATCAACGGCACCGGAGACCTCCGCGACCTCGCGATCGACGGATCCGGTTTCTTCATGGTCGAGCGCGATGGCAATACCTTCTACACCCGAGCCGGGACCTTCCGCCAAGACACCGAAGATAATCTGACCACCGCGACCGGCGAGCGACTGCTCGGATACGCAGTCGACGAAGACTTCAACATCGTCACCGGAGCCCTCGTCCCGATTAACATCCCGATCGGACGACAAACCATCGCCGAAGCGACCAGCAATGTCTCGATGGTCGGGAACCTCGACAAGAGCGGCGACATCCCAACCACCGGATCCATCATCGATCTCATGGGATCTACACTCTCAGGACCAACCATCCTCGGCGGCGGGTTCATCAACTCCTCCACAGCTCTCATCAACATCGACGATCCCGACAACCCAGGCGTCGCACAGTTCTCAGCAGGACAAACCATCCGACTCAACACCGACGCGACCAAAGGCGGCGGCGCACTCCCAGCAGCCGACCTCGAGATCACCGCAACCACATCTGTCCAAGATCTCATGGACTTCCTCGATCTCGCGCTGGGAATCCAAGACACCGGATCCCCAAACCCCGACGGCAATACCCCCGGCGTAACTGTCGATCCAACCACGGGCATCATCCGCATCATTGGAAATGTCGGGACCGAAAACAACATCCAGATCCAAACCTGAGATCTCCAGATCATCGCCGCCTATGGAACTACCTCACTCGGCGCCGCGTTCGAAACCAACCAAGTCACCGAAGCCGACGGCGAGAGCGTCCGCACGACCATCTCCGCATTTGACTCACTCGGAGAAACCATCCTCGTCGATGTGGTGATGGTCCTCGATTCGACCCCCAACGCCGGTCCGGTCTGGCGCTACTTCGTCGA